>NZ_PDYP01000005.1:0-293232 GCF_002743115.1 Sporosarcina sp. P17b
GTACAGCAAAGAAGTCGCTACCAAGCGAGTGAATGTAGTATACGCGGTTGGTCAACTATCTGATGAAGAATACACGGAATTGATAGATTTGATTGAAGAAAAATATCCAGTTTCTTAATACGCTTTCGGATCATAATGTGTAGCAAAGAGTATTAGGTGCCGGTTGCGGAGTATTTGGCAGTTGACGTTGAGCGGGAGTAAACACAACGTAAGTTTGCATTGTTTTTATTTGAAAAGGTTGAAAAATAATCACAATTAATATATAGTCATATCAACAGTCATATTAATATGACTTAAAAATGATAAAGGGTGATTAATTTGAATCCATATTTACAAGCAGCAATTAACGAGATTGATCAGTTACATTGTAAGGAAAAATTTATTGTTAAAGATTTGTTTAAAGGGTATGCGTGGAACAGAATCCCTAAAAATGAGCGTCTCACTTTAGGTAGTCTTTTTCTTGATTGGGTTAATAATTCAAATTCGGGTGTACAAAAATTAGAGAAAAATTCATCTCACCAACAGATGTATAGGAAACTGTGAAATTTATGTACTGTTAATTGAGGGCGCTTTCGATGTTGTGTATACGGAACACTGTGTGCCGTATCAATAATTGGAGGAATTCCTTTTCTTTTGTTGAATAGTGTGGAAAGGGAGGAATTTGTATGTACGAAAAATATTCAAGACAAGCTTTACCTAGTAAAGAATATCGAGCGTTATTAGGAAGTGCTATTTGTGTTTTCAACTCAAATAATTCTTTTGTCATCGAGAATATTCTAAGATGTGATGGAGATGAAAAATATAATTGGTATGAATTGATTGATAAAGTTTCTGGTAGGTTATCCGATCCTATTAAAGAAACTATTACTCGCCATTCTGATGACACAATTGCAAATTTGTTCTCTAATTTAGTAAATATGAGGAATAGAATTGTGCATAGCTTTCAAATAACAGCAGAAACTGGAGAGCAAATGCTTGCCACTAAAACTAAAACAGGTCAACAGTTCAGGATAAATGAAAATTATTTATTCGATTTCATTAAAAAAAATGAAGAGCTAAGCGTCTTGCTTCATAATTTCAGAGGTTACTAAATAAAAAGTAAGCAAAGAACGTCCCAATCCGGACGTTCTTTTTTGTATTCATTTAAAAAGAGAAAAGTGTGGTGGGGTGAGATATGACGCAGCCGAAGGAGGAGCTAGGTATGCTCGAGAGGCACGATGAATTAATACATCACGACATTATACCGCGACTGGAAAAAGTCGAGAAAGCACAAATGGACTTTAGCACACAGGCGGAGGTAATCACGGGACAAGTCAAAGAAGTCACGGTTCAAGTTGCAGAGATTAAATCTTCACAAACGAATTTAGAACTGACCGTCATGAAAGACGGACAAGAAACCAGAAGCATTCTAAATAAATTCGTTGACCATTATTTTGCGACTGACAAAGAACGCTTGCAAACAGAACGTGACGTAATTCATGTAGATGAACGAATTACACTAAAACGTTTCTCTACACGCGAGAAAATCGTGCTGGGAGTCGTTGGTGCATTTGCGGGATCGGGCGGAATTTTAGCAGGGATAGCTGCTTTAATACAGTTTTTTAAATGAGAGGAGAAATACAATGAAAATCAATTGGAAAGTACGTGCGAAGAATAAATTGTTCTGGCTGGCCTTGGTGCCGGCTTTTTTGTTAGTCGTGCAGATTATTGCCGGGTGGTTCGGCTATGAATTTGCCGCTGATTTAGTAGGTGAAGAAGCGGCTGCTTTAATCAATGCAGTGTTTGCCTTGTTGGCGATCCTCGGCATTGTGGTCGATCCGACTACGGACGGCACTGATGATAGCGATCAAGCAATGAGGTATCAAGAACCGCGAAAAGATAAAAAGAAAGGGCTGAAATAATATGGATATAACAGAATGTGTAGTGTGCGGAAAAGAAATCGAAGCACTGGAACAGTTTAATGGTGAAATGATGTGCGAGGAATGTTATCAGAATCCAGAAAACGAGGTGTTTGGCGATGAGTAAAATTTTTATCGATCCAGGCCACGGTGGCCACGATCCAGGCGCTGTAGGAAAACGTTCACGAGAGAAAGACAATGTACTAAAAGTGGCTTTACGACTAAAGACGATTCTCGAAGGTTATGGGCATGAAGTGAGACTTTCACGTTCAACTGATGTCTTTTTGGCACTGGGAGAGCGCGCGAGACTAGCTAATACTTGGGGAGCCGATTACTTTTTCAGCTTACACGACAACTCGGCTACAGCATCAGCAACAGGTTTCGAGACGTTCGTTTATAATGGCAGTGTTAGCGCCGCTACAACAAAACTACAGAACGCTGTACACAGTTCAATCGCCAATCAAATCGGTATTCGTGATCGTGGTAAAAAGAGAGCAAACTTCGCGGTTTTGCGCTTAACAAATATGCCGGCTGTTCTCGTAGAGTATGCGTTCATTTCGAATCACGGTGATGAAACTGTCTTGATTAACGAAGTGGAAAAACTAGCGTTACTGACAGCACAAGGAATAGTTAATTACGCTGGAGGTAGAAAGGATGTGGCATCAGTGCCGAATAAACCTAAACCAACGCCCGTACCAGAGAAGCTTACAATCGAGTTAGAGTTTACGTCTGGTACTTTGCGTAAGGTAGTAGAAACGTTTTTAGGTAGCAAATTACAGCAGGAGATTGCGGTTAAAGCGGCATCGGAACGAGGATATTCCTCTGCATGGATTAATAAGCAAGCAGATGGGTCCGCGGCTAACGGCGATTTAGTAGCGCTGATGATTGGTGCTGGGGTTAAGGAATTCAAATAAGATACCACTTGCCATAATAAAAACATTGATGTGATGGCATTTGCACGTCAGTCGATTGAAAGCAAAAGTAATCTGTCCAACCTGACAGATTACTTTTCTACTTTCAGAAATGATTTGAAATAAAAAACAGGTGTTTAATTTCTCCTTTTTAGATATACTAGTGCTTAGGAGGGATTGAGATGGCATTTAAGCAGGTATATTTTCATCAATTAAGTATCTATAGAAGGATTGATAAAAAGGGTACAAAAGAGGGGGATTATAATAAAGACTATTTGAATAATGAATTGATTGATAAGAAAATTGAACAGTTTTTTAAAAAAGTATTAAATGAGCATAAGTGTGTGAAAATAAACAATTCTAATGAAACTTTAGAGATTATTAGAGAAGATAAAGATTTTATTTTCGCACGTCTAGGTAAAGCACAAGATATTAGGCAATATCATTTACGCGACCTAGAAACACTGAAAGCTGACCCTATACAGAAAAATTATACACAGGTATTGGAGAATTTCACTTACATATTAATCAATAGGGAAACATATATTGTTTCCTATTTGAAAGAACAATCTTCACCAAGTATTCAACTCTTAGGAGATTTAATAACGTCAGGATTTAAAGATGAAGACTTAGTAGGTGAGATTAGCAGTATAACGGTGGAAGATGCCTTGCCTATATTATCTAAAAAGGACAGAATCGGAACTGTTTCATACCGAGTATCTTTACCACCAGAAGGTAGTCAGTATTTTACCCAAGAGGTGACAGGATTATCCGAGAAAGAATATGATATGTTAAGTAATCAAAAGTCGATTGAATTCGAAATCAAACTTGTAGCCGAAACTAATCAAGATGCTTTTGAAAATAGAAAGAGCTTTACTGCAGTTATTGGGAAATTAGCTAAAAAAGCTAAAAGGGTTAAGGTTAAAGCCAAGGACGACGGGGAATACTTACAGGAATATAATATCGTTAACAGTCCTTTTACTAAAAAGACAAAGTTTGAACTAGAAAATACCGACACAAATAAAATACATATTGAAATACTTACGAAGTTAAAAGAAATATATTTTAGAGAAGAAACCGAAATATTGAAATTCTGTCGTGTATAAGGAGGAGAAAGATAATGAAAAAGAATCACTTAAGAAGGAATATCTCTAATATATTCGTATTCTTTTTCTTTGTTTTAATCGCCTTTTTATGCATGAGGTTTGAATTATTAAATGAAGAGCGTTTTTTGAGAAGTGACCATTTGGATATTCTCACGATAAATTCAATATTCGCTGGGTTTCTTTTCACAAGTTTAGGAATAATGGTAAGCTTTTCAGATAAAAAAGCTATAGCTAATAAAGACAAAAATGGATATATGGATAAATATTACAATTCCATATATGTAGGGTTACTCTTCTTGATTATATCAATCCTGTTTGCTGTTATAGGTTTTGCATTTCCACAAGCTGATAATTTATCTTGGTACTTAACTCTAGAACAACTAACACTTATAGGTGGAATAATCTATTTTATAAAATCATGTTGGAGTATACTAAAGATAATTCAAAGTATTAGAAGTAGTCTCTAAGTTTGGAGATTTTTCTCTTAGCAAATAACAACGACTTTAAATATGGTGAGCAGGGAGGAAATTACATGTCATATACTAAACTACAAATCGATAATCGAATTCAAGCAATACATGATCGTTACTCCAACTTTCAAAGCATAATTTTCCAAAGGCAAGATGACAGCGGTATTTATTTATTGGCTATGGAATCGGATAATCAAGAAAATTACTTAAGATTAACACTTACTGGTAGGTTATACTACCATCGAGATAATGAATGGCGTATAGTCAACAATTTTATTTATCGAGATTTAAATGAATAAAAGTATTAAAGATACTTTGTAATTTAAGAGCGACTCTATCCATTGTGGACGGAGTCGCTTTTTTATTTGTCTGAATTGGAAAAATCATCTAGACATTATACTTTTGACGCACTATGATTATATCAGTAAGTCAAAAGGAGTGTTAAAATGAAGAAATTAACAATGATTATCATGACTATGGTTCTAGCCATCAGTCTACTGCCCATCTCTACAGATGCGGCCGCAAAAGAATTAAAGGTCCACTTTATTGATGTGGGTCAGGGAGATGCAGTATTAATCCAGTCTCCAAACGGTAAAAACATGTTAGTGGATGGCGGTCCTAAGGCCGCTGGAAGTAAAGTAGTTTCATTTTTAAAAGAAAAAGGCGTTAAACGTTTGGATTACGTGGTAGCGACGCATCCAGATGCAGACCATATTGGTGGATTAGAAGCTGTATTAAATGCATTCCCGGTAACAAACTTTATAGATTCCGGTTATGTACATACGTCACAAACGTACTATAATCTGTTGACGTTAATCGACAAAAAGAATATTAAGTTTACAGTTGCAAAGGAATTGGACAAGTTAGCACTTGATCAGCAATTAATTACACGTGTACTATTTGCAGACGAAAAAGGAAAAGACAGCAATGCTGCATCAATCGTTCTGAAGATCACTTATAACAAAGTATCCTTCTTGCTAATGGGTGACGCTGATACTGTTACAGAGGATTATATTAGATCAAAATATAATGTCAAAGCTACAGTTCTTAAAAATGGTCATCACGGATCCAAAACGAGTAGTTCAGCTGCATTTATCAGCAACGTTAAGCCTAGTGTAGCAATACTAAGTTACGGCAAAAACAATAGCTACGGACACCCACATGCCGCTATCGAAGCGCGTTTGAAAAATGTTGGAGCGAAGACTTACAAAACACCTATTCACTGCAATATCACGGTGACGACTAATGGTGCAAAGCATTCAGTAGCAAATAGTTGCGGCAAGGGATCTACTCCTGTTGTAAAGCCTAAACCATCTAAACCGGTAGCAAAGCCGACACTAGTCAAACCAAAGCCAGCCCCATCTAAACCAGTTACAAAGCCCGTGCCTCAAAGTAATTTCAAGAACTGTACAGAGTTGCGCAAAGTTTATCCTAACGGTGTATCTAAGGGACACCCTGCATATCAGTCCAAGATGGACCGAGACAAAGATGGATGGGCGTGTGAGCGATGAGCAAAAAGTATACACTGGACAGAATTGAAGAAGGAATATACGTATTTTTAGAATATCCTGAAGATGAGAATCAACTCCTGATACAGGTTGACCAAGTAGATGAAATCTTTCATGAGGGCGATATAGTCTCTATCAGCTCAGAAGAACAGCAATACAGAATTGAACTGTTGATTGATGAAACACATATCACTCGTGAAAAAGTGAACAATTTATTAGAAAAACTGAAGAATAAAAAATGATACTCAAACAGCCACCACTCAATAGAGTCGGTGGCTGTTTTAATTTTATGGAGCATTTCAAAACGACACCTTATATAGAAGGTTCTTAATCAAATGTGGTCTTTTTTAGAAAACCACATTTTAAAACTAAGTTATGTGGTCTTTTTAAGTGGTCCACTCACATAAAAACCACAGAAATATACAAGGACAGATAAACGTAGCAAAGAAAATAGACAAAGAAAGTGATTTACCCCTCTTTAAATCAAGCTTTTGGGTGTACTGAAAACTACAGTAAAAGCTGTTTGAAATGATGATCGTGTTGCTGATCATAACTGTTTTGATTTTGATTGCAATCCCGAACGTCACAAAGCATTCCAAATCGATAGACGAAAAGGGCTGTGAGGCGTACGTGAAAATGGTAGAAGGTCAGGTGCAAGCATATAAAATGGACAAGAAATCCGTTCCCACACTTACGGCGCTGACTACAGATGGGTATTTACCAGATAATCCTGCGTGCCCGAATGGTAACGCGATCACAATTACTGGAGACGGTAAAGTCACAGCAACTAATGGAGGAGGTTAAACAAGCTATTGACGATCAGCGCGGCTTTACTTTTTTAGAACTTTTGCTTGTGTTATCTATTATGATGATTATAACAGCCGTTATTCTTCCCTTTAGTGAGAAACGTTTACAGAGAGTGACTGAAGAAGATGCGTTGCAATTATTCATCGCGACCGTTCATGAAGCACAATTATATGCTATTACACATAAGGAAAGAGTTAGTTTAAAGTTTTATGAAGAGGGTCAGAAATATACGGTCGAAACGAATGGTTTAGTAGAGATATTACATGGTGAACTTCCTTCAGGAATGCACAGGTCGAAAAATTCTCCGTTAAGACAGTTGGACTTCGCTGAAACAGGATATTTGATTCGTACAGGAAAAATATTCATTGATACAGAAAGTAAAGGTCTTGTCAAAATATCATTCCAGTTTGAACGGGGAAGGATGATCGTCTATGAATGAAAAAGGGCAATCGTGGCCTGAAGCTATGCTGTCTTTAGTAATTGTCATGGTCATTTTTAGTTCGCTTTTGCCCTTGGCTACCACATTGACGTCATCCGTGGCTGGAAAAAAGTCCGCGATGATTGCAGCACAGACCACATATCAAGCGGCTATACTGTTTAAATCTTCAGGACAAGCAACAGGACGGAGATCGTATGAAAAATTACATTATGATTGGACTGTCGAGGATGGCCAAGTTTGTGTAGTTTATGAAGTACAACAAGTCGCAAATCGTAAGTGTGTGAGTATATGAAATCATGGAATGAAAAAGGCTATTCATTATTGGAAAGTATTATTCATTTACTCATATTCACTATGCTTATCCAACTAACGGTGCTGTTTTTTTATTGGCAAACACCTATAGAGAAAGTATATCAAGGAGATTTGCTTGGTGAATGGGAACTGTTTTCTTTAGAGTTTCAGGAAGTATTAGAAGAAGTAACAGCAGTCACTGAAATCAACCCTACAATTTTATCTTTTCAAACTAAAAGAGGGGAAATCATTATACAGCAATACAAGCAAATGATTCGAAAGGTGGTAGATGGCGACGGTCATGTTCCACTGTTGATGAATGTAAAAACCTACGCATTTACAGTGAACGGTAGCGAATTGCAGATTGCTGTCGAAATGATGGATGGTAGGCGCAAAGAAAGGACGTTTGCGATTGGATTATATCAAGAATGAGAAGGGAGGATCATTTATTTTCGCGATTGTATTATTATTTTTCGTAAGTCTCTTTCTTTTCTCCCTCGTTTCATGGCATGATAGTATCTACAGAATATACGACTGGCTCGAAATCTATTATGAGCGTAAAGCAGTTGAATTAATGAAACGGGATGGATGAAAATGAAAAGGATTTATTTGGTAGGTTTCATGGGGTGTGGAAAAAGCGCAATTGGTAAACGGCTGCATACGCTGACTGGTATTCCGTTCTTTGATATGGACCATGAGATCTCAGAACATATGCAAATGACGATTCCTGAGATATTTGATCAGTATGGAGAACTGTACTTCCGACAATTGGAAACAGAATTCCTGCAGAAGTTTCCGGAAGAATATTGTATTGTAGCGACTGGTGGCGGTGTGGCAGTAAAGGAAGAGAATATTCGTCTAATGCGAGAAACCGGCATCGTATTTTTTCTTAATGCCTCATTTCGCGATATTTGGCGAAGAATCTCGACAGATGTCAATCGGCCGATCGTGCAACAATCTTCGCGTCAAGAATTAGAAGCGTTGTATAAAAAGCGTAAACCAAAATATTTGAAGTCATCTCACTTTACAGTGGAGACGACGGGTAAGTCTTTAACGGATATTTCGGAGTATATTATCTTTCAAATCGAAAGATATCAATAACTAAGGGTAAAAGCGAATGATTTAGTTATGGATTAAACTATCATTCGCTTTTTTACTGTTATAAGAAATAGATTGCGCTTACTTCTGTTAAATGTTAAGATATCAGTGAAGAAAAAATTAATTGAATCATGCGAATGATTGTATGGGGAGAGCGCGCATTAGGCGCCGCCGAAGGAGCAAGTAACAAACGTTATGAATCTCTCAGGTAACAAAACGCATACATGACGCATCTCTGGAGAGTGCTGAGTAATCAGCGGCCGAAGAAAGTATGGAAACTGTAAAGCTTTCAGGCAAAAGGACAGGGGTTCTCTTTCATAGGAGACCCCTGTCCTTTTTTTGATGAATTACCTACTGATCGTTTCTTGATTAGAACACAAAGGAGGAAACAGTTTGACGAATCCATTATTACGTACACCGTTATTTGAAAGTTACAAAGAGTACGGAGGTAAAACAATCGACTTTGGCGGTTGGGAGTTGCCTGTGCAGTTTTCTAGCATTAAGGCAGAACACGAAGCCGTTCGAACAAAAGCGGGATTGTTTGATGTTTCGCATATGGGAGAAGTGTTTGTTAGTGGTAGCGGAGCACTTGACTATTTGCAGAAACTTGTAACGAATGACGTTTCGAAACTGAAGATCGGCCAAGCACAGTATACAGTGATGTGTAACGAGCAAGGTGGAACGATCGATGATTTCTTAATTTATAAATTAGAAGATGAACGCTATTTATTAGTAGTTAATGCATCCAATATTGAAAAAGATGTTGAATGGATGGAAAAGCAGCAGACAGACAATGTGGTCATCGATAACCAGTCTTCGAACTATGCGTTACTCGCATTGCAAGGTCCTGTGGCGGAGACAATATTACAGAAACTAACAGATGAAACGCTTGAAGAGATCAAATTTTTCCGCTTTAAAGAGCATGTTCAAGTAGGCGGGGAAGATGTTCTTGTTTCACGTACTGGATATACAGGAGAAAATGGATTTGAAATCTACGGTACACCTGAAGCCATAAAGAACTTGTGGTCAAAGATTTTGCAAGAAGGCAAAGAAGATGGTGTCGTACCTGCAGGTCTTGGTGCACGAGACACATTGCGCTTCGAAGCGGGACTGCCACTATACGGTCAAGAGCTAAGAGAAGATATATCTCCACTCGAAGCAGGACTTGGTTTCGTCGTGAAAGTGAATAAGGAAGAAGACTTCATTGGTAAAGATGTATTAGTGAAGCAAAAAGAACAAGGCGTCGAACGTAAGCTTGTTGGACTCGAAATGATCGATAAAGGGATTCCGCGTACTGGATATAAAGTATTTGCGGGCGACAAAGAGATCGGTGAAGTAACAACTGGTACGCAGTCTCCTACATTAAAGAAGAACATCGGTTTTGCGCTATTGTCTACAGAGTTCACTGAGCTCGATACAGAAGTTGAAGTAGAAATTCGCACGAAACGTCTGAAAGCAAAAGTTATTGCAACACCTTTCTATAAAAGATCATAAGTGAAAAGGGGTAAACTATTATGAAGCATCGTTATCTACCTATGACGGAGCAAGATCAGAAAGACATGCTTGAAACAATCGGAATTTCTTCCATCGATGAACTCTTTTCGGATATTCCCGAAAAAGTACGATTTAAAGGTGAATATAAGATCAAGCCTGCGAAATCCGAAACATCTCTTTTAAAAGAACTTGGACGTTTAGCTGCGAAAAACATCAACGCTCAAGACTATGCTTCGTTCCTAGGAGCGGGAGTCTATGATCACTATCGTCCGATCATCGTAGATCATGTCATTTCACGTTCTGAGTTCTATACGGCATACACGCCATACCAGCCAGAAATTTCACAAGGTGAGTTGCAAGCGATTTTCGAATTCCAGACGATGATCTGTGAATTGACAGGCATGGAGCTTGCGAACTCTTCTATGTATGACGGCGGAACAGCACTAGCGGAAGCGGGCACACTTGCTGCTGGCCATACACGCCGCAAGAAGTTGCTTGTATCGGCTACTGTTCACAACGAATCACACGCAGTGGTGAAATCGTACGCTGACGGGCAGTATATTGAAGTTGTCACAATTCCTCATACAAATGGCGTAACAGACATGGATAAGCTCAAGGAATTGATTGATGACGAGACTGCAGCAGTGCTTGTTCAATACCCGAACTTCTACGGACAAGTAGAGGATCTTCAGGCAATCAGTGATATTGCACATGAAAACGGTGCATTGTCGATCGTTTCGGCGAATCCACTTGCTTTAGGACTCTTAACACCACCTGGAGCGCTTGGAGCGGATATTACTGTTGGAGACGCACAACCATTCGGCATTCCAGAGTCATTCGGTGGACCACACTGTGGATATTTTGCTGTATCGAAAAAGTTGATGCGTAAAGTACCAGGTCGTCTAGTCGGCGAAACGAATGATGATCAAGGTCGTAGAGGATACGTTCTGACTTTGCAAGCGCGTGAGCAGCATATTCGTCGTGATAAAGCGACATCCAATATTTGTTCGAATCAAGCGCTTAATGCTCTTGCAGCATCTGTTGCGATGACAGCCCTTGGTAAAGAAGGAATTAAAGAAATTGCGTATCAAAACATCGCGAAAACAGCTTACGCGAAACAAGCATTTGAAAAAGCAGGCTTCGAAGTGAAATTCGGTGCTGCTCATTTCAATGAACTAGTCGTAGATTGCAAATCACCGATTAAAGACGTGAACAAACGTTTGCTGGATCAAGGGATTATCGGTGGATACGATTTGAGTCTTGTGGACGAAAGTCTTGCAAACCACGCACTGATCGCAGTAACAGAACAACGTACGAAAGAAGAAATCGATGCATACGTGCAAGAATTGGAGGCTATCCATGCATAAGGAAAACCAATCACTCATTTTTGAAGTATCCAAACCTGGACGAATCGGTTATAGCTTACCTGAATTAGATGTACCTGAAGTAGATGTTGCGTCTATTTTATCTCAAGGTGTTATTCGCACAGAAGACGCAGAACTGCCGGAAGTATCTGAACTGGACATCATGCGTCACTACACTGCATTGTCTAATCGTAACCATGGAGTCGATACAGGATTCTATCCATTAGGTTCTTGTACGATGAAGTATAATCCGAAAATCAACGAAGCGGTTGCACGCTTCCCTGGATTCGCACGCGTTCATCCGTTACAAGACGAGTCTACGGTTCAAGGTGCACTCGAAGTAGCGTATGATCTGCAAGAGCACTTAGCTGAAATCACGGGGATGCCACAAGTTACATTGCAACCTGCAGCAGGTGCACATGGTGAGTGGACGGCATTGATGATGATTCGTGCTTTCCATGAAGCAAATGGTGATACACAGCGTACGAAAGTACTTGTTCCTGACTCTGCTCACGGTACAAATCCAGCTTCTGCAACGGTTGCAGGCTTTGACACAGTGACAGTTAAGTCGAATGAAAAAGGCTTAGTTGATCTTGAAGACTTGAAATCAAAAGTAGGTCCCGATACTGCAGCATTGATGTTGACGAATCCAAACACGCTGGGGCTTTTCGAGGAAGATATCTTGGAAATGGCGGCAGCAGTTCACGGAGTTGGCGGAAAGCTGTATTATGATGGAGCAAACTTGAATGCCGTTATGTCCAAAGCACGCCCAGGCGATATGGGCTTCGATGCAGTACATTTGAACTTGCATAAGACGTTCACAGGTCCTCACGGTGGCGGTGGTCCAGGTTCAGGTCCAGTTGGGGTAACTGACGAACTCGCTGCATTCCTGCCGAAACCAGTCATTGAAAAAGTGGATAATCGTTTCGTACTAAACTATGATGTACCGCAATCTATCGGTCGCGTGAAGCCATTCTACGGAAACTTCGGTATTTACTTACGTGCATACACGTATATCCGCTCAATGGGTCCGGATGGCTTGAAAGCTGTTACTGAATATGCAGTACTCAATGCAAACTATATGATGCGTCGTCTAGAGCCATACTTCGACCTTCCGTATACACAGCATTGTAAACATGAATTCGTCTTATCAGGCCGTCGCCAGAAGAAGCTTGGCGCGCGTACACTTGATATGGCGAAACGCTTGTTAGATTTCGGATATCATCCGCCTACAATCTACTTCCCGTTGAATGTCGAGGAAGCCATGATGATCGAGCCGACAGAAACGGAGTCAAAAGAAACATTGGATAACTTCATCGAAGCGATGATTCAAATTGCGAAAGAAGTAGAAGAGAATCCAGAAATCGTTCAAGAGGCACCACACACAACTGTCATCGGTCGTTTGGATGAAACTAAGGCAGCGCGTAAGCCTGTGTTGCGTTATATAAAAGAAGAGTCACCTGTAGAAGAAACTGTACAATAAATATACGATAATGGAGCACCGTTGAAACATAGCGGTGCTCTTTAATTATTTTCCGGGTAATTTTATTGAACTTCAACATCACATAGACTGGACGCCAGACAAGGTATTTCATTATTTTCAGAGGAATATTAGGAAGCTCTAGTGAATATAATTGAGAGCTATATACTGTCAAAGACACCAATACATTATGTTTTTTTCAATTGCTCATGATGAAATTGTAATCTCTATGTAAATAATAGTGATCATAATACTAGTAACTCACAGACTCTCTACCAAAATGAAAATTGTATATTATACGATAAACAATTGAGCGATGTCAACTAAAAATTTGAGAAATTTCTGATTACATGTTATACTATATAAGTACAAGTAATCGGGACTGCATTTGATGATCCTGCGCAGCTTATTCCAGCAAGGAATGGAGGGCGCTTTTTTGAATTTGAAAATTGGCTTGTTCCATTTAATTTAATAATTTTTTTAATAAGCAGGTTGTAGCAGGGGGTCTTGATAAGACTAACTGTCAAGACGTGTATCAAAGAATTTAATAGGAGGAGAATGTCTAGTGAATTTGATTAACGAAGAAATAACTCATAACGTGTTTGGTGAAGGAAATATTGTGGAACACGAGGAATCATTCATCACCGTTGATTTTAACAAGGATCTTAAAAGATTTGTTTATCCCGATGCTTTTGAAAACTTTATTAAATTAAATGATCGAAGTATGGCAGAGTCGTTAGAAAAAGTCTTTGTAGAAAGAAAA
Organism: Sporosarcina sp. P17b; assembly: GCF_002743115.1. Classification (NCBI taxonomy): domain Bacteria; kingdom Bacillati; phylum Bacillota; class Bacilli; order Caryophanales; family Caryophanaceae; genus Sporosarcina; species Sporosarcina sp. P17b. The sequence continues at coordinate 13,630 of NZ_PDYP01000005.1, forward strand.
GCTGAAGAGAAAATTCTTGAGAAGAAACGTAAAGAAGAAAAAGCTGCTCAAAGATTAGAACAGCAACGTAGAGAAATACTCAAGAATCATAAAATTCATGAAAGCTCACAAATCGTTTTCTGGTTAGATTCAGAAAAGCAATCAGACATTTTGAATAGTTGGGAAATAACTACAGGCAACATTCAGAGCGGGAAGAACAAAGGTCTACCGAACCCTGTTACACGTTTGCGCCCGAACAGTGCAGGTATTCTAACCGTAAGAACTTCTGATCAAACGGAAACGGAAAGAATCATTTTAGGTCTTTTCATGGTTGATGATACATTTACAGGTACTATTGGGGAAGACGGATTGGTTCCTTACCACCCTGAATATAGAATAACACTGACAGAAGAAGAATCTCAGAAAATGCTTTTCTGGAATTACTACAAAAATAAAAACTACCCAGACCGTACTTCATGGAATTCGGGAACATTCCGCTATTTTGATAATATTTGGACAGCTCAAATATTACGAGATATCATTGCGTTGAAAACGGATGAAGAAGAAATCAAAGAAGCACAAAATTTCATGGACTACTTCTGTAGAATGAATGCGATTGACATGACAAATATTCCAGAAGTTGAAGGTGCGCTGAACTCGTAACTAAAACGAGTTAAACGATGCACTTTATGAATAACTGAACAAATTTAAAGCTGCCAGGTACGAGCACAGGATGACTGTGTTGGTACCTGGCAGCTTATTGATTTTCAAGAAATCATACAACACACAAATCGTTCCCGTTGTGCAGTGTACTATTTTGGATAGCAATACATACTAGTAGTCAATTCACATGAGCTTTTCTGATATAATTAAAATTAAGATATAAGCTACAGACGTCTTGTTTCTATAGTAAACAAAAAGCCGTCATACATATACAGTAAATTAAAAACTAGTACTAGGGGGAATGGATAAAGATGCGAAATACAGTAACTGCGATGGACGTCGCTAAGCTAGCCGGCGTTTCACAATCATCAGTTTCAAGAGTTTATTTTGAAGGTGCTTCTGTTTCGGATAAAACTAGGAAACGGGTTCTGGAGGCGGCAGCCGAGCTTGGTTACCGTCCTAACGTATACGCGAGAAGTCTAATTACGAACCAATCTAAAATTATTGGGTTAGTAATGAAAAATGTGCAAAATCCATTTTATGCGCATGTGTTGAAACGATTCAGCTCCATCTTTAAAAAGCAGGGATACAGTATCTTATTTGTTTCAACAAATAATGATGAAATCCAAGATGAAGACGTGGAAACATTACTCAACTACAATGTAGCGGGCGTAATCGTGACGGATGCTACGATGTCCCAAGAAGTGGGGGAAGAGTTCAAGAAAAGTCATATTCCCATAGTATTCTTTAATAGAAAGCCACGTAATAACGTCTATCATTCAATAAGTTGCAATAATTTACAAGCAGGTCGCTCTATCGCACAATTTTTATTAGCTACTGGATCAACTGAATTAGCGTTGGTGACAGGTAATGAAGATACGTCGACAAGTATTGAACGAAAAAAAGGCTTTTGTGAAATACTCGATCAACAAAATATCCCACTCCGTACGTATAATTCAGATTACACTTACGAAGGTGGATATAATACGGCAATGTCCATTTTAGAAGAAAATCAGTTACCTTCTGCAATTTTTGTTGCAAATGATATTATGGCACTTGGACTGCTGGATGCCTTTCGCAAGTATAAAGTTCTTATACCAGAACACACTAAGGTTATTGGATTTGATAATATCGCGATGACTTCTTGGCCTGCATATGAATTAACTACATGGGAACAGCCAATAGAAGAAATGATCGAGAAAACAGTGACTTATCTGATGGATGAAGTCCAGTCCTATACAGGATTAGTCCGCACAATAGAAGTGGATGGAAAATTAGTTGAAAGAAAAACCACATAATTGCTTGACTTTAATGAATTGTTGGACTAGGATTTTCATATAGAGTCTCTTGCATACGTATGCAATAGTAAGTACTCTTACAAGTTTTAGAAATATAGATCAGTAAAATGTCCAAAGAATAATGTAAGCGGTTAAAAAATAGGAGGCGTACTCATGGTAAAAGTGATTAAAGCAGGTAAATCCCAAGAAGAAGTAATAGCAAACGACACAAAGGTATCCGAAATTGTTGCAGGAGCTTTGAAAGATGTAGAAACTCGTGGTGACCAAGCAGTTCGTGAATTATCTGAGAAGTTCGATAAGTGGAGCCCTGAATCATTCAGATTGAGCGAATCAGAAATTAAAGATATCGTGGCACAAGTGCCTGATAGCGTCATTGAAGACATTAAGTTTGCACAAACTAATATTAAAGCGTTTGCAGAAGCGCAACTGGCTTCATTGCATGATGTAGAAGTGGAAAATATTCCAGGAGTTATTTTGGGGCATAAAAATATTCCTGTAAACAGTGTAGGCTGTTATATCCCCGGTGGCCGTTACCCGATGGTTGCGTCTGCGCATATGAGCGTGTTGACTGCGAAAGTTGCAGGAGTGAAACGAGTGATCGCATGTACACCACCGATTAATGGTGAAATTCCAAAAGCGACGATAGCGGCTATGTATTTAGCAGGAGCAGACGAAATTTACTTGTTGGGCGGCATTCAAGCGATGGGTGCAATGGCGATCGGGACAGAAACAATTGAATCTGTTGATATGATTGTCGGACCTGGTAATGCGTTCGTTGCAGAAGCGAAGCGTCAATTATACGGTCGTGTAGGAATAGATCTCTTTGCAGGTCCAACTGAGACATTAGTTGTAGCAGACCACACAGCAGATGCAGAAATGATAGCGATTGATCTTCTAGGACAAGGTGAACACGGACCAACGTCTCCTGGCGCATTGATTACGACTTCTGAAGAGCTGGCACATGAAACTATTAAAGAAATTGCGCGTCAATTGGAAACGCTTCCGACAGCAGACGTTGCAAGCGTATCGTGGGAAGACTATGGTCAAATATTGGTCGTGGATTCCATTGAAGAAGCTCGTGTAGAAGCGGATCGCTTGGCATTTGAACACGTAGAGATTTTAACGGAGAACCCAGATTACTTCCTTGAGAATATGACTAACTACGGTTGCTTGTTCTTGGGACCAGAGACGAACGTAGCGTACGGAGATAAAGTAATTGGAACAAATCATACACTACCGACTAAAGGAGCAGCTCGTTATACAGGTGGATTATGGGTGGGTAAATTCATCAAAACAGTTACTTATCAGAAGATCACAACACCTGAAGCTTCAGCCTATATCGGCGAATACGCAGCAAGACTTTGTCTATTGGAAAACTTTGAAGGACATGCAAGACAAGCTCAACTTCGAGTAGATCGTTACGGAAAAAACTAAAGAGAACTTTTAAGGTAGCAAGGTAATTAGGAGGAATGACTATGTTAGGGATGATCGGCCTTTTTGGGGGACTTGCGATCTTGATCTTTTTGACAATGAAAGGGATGAACCTTCTTATTGCGGCGCCAATTACAGCGCTGTTTATCGCGATTTTGAATGGAATCCCGCTGTTCCCACAGTTAGTAGAAGAAGGCGCGGTTAACTTCTTAACGAACTATATGGGCGGATTTACAGGATTCATCGCCTCTTGGTATTTGATGTTCTTGACAGGTGCAATATTCGGTAAAGTCATGGAAGACAGTGGTGGTGCTGATAGTATTTCAAAATGGATTGTCAGTAAAATCGGTATGAAGAGGGCGGCATTGGCCGTGGTTATAGCTTGTGCAGTGTTAACGTATGGCGGGGTAAGTTTGTTTGTTGTTGCATTCTCGGTATATCCGATGGCGCTCAGTCTTTTCAAACAAGCTGACTTGCCAAGAAGATTCATTCCTGCGGCACTGGCATTCGGTTCTACGACATTTACGATGACATCTGCGGGATCTCCTGAAATCCAAAACTGGATTCCAATTGAGTTTCTTGGGACGACTCCATATGCTGGATGGGAAGTTAGTATTTTCGTAGCCGTCTTTATGTTCTTATTTGGCTATTGGTGGTTGAAACGAATGATTTCAAAAGCCGTTGCCAATGGCGAGAAATTCATCTCAAGAAAAACAGATAAAGAAGTAGATATGAAAAGAGATCTTCCTAATCCAATTCTTAGCATGATTCCGTTGGTTGTTGTACTTGGACTCACTTTACTTTTACACAAATCACTCGGAACATCCGCACTGATCATCTCTTTAAGTGGTGGTATATTGGCAACATTCTTGCTGAATAAAAAATACTTCCAGAACTTTGGACATGCGGTTGGAGAAGGGGCAATGGGTGCAGTGATTGCAATCGCAAACACTGCAGCAGTTGTTGGTTTTGGTGGTGTAGTAAAGGCGACACCGGCTTTTGAAGCGGCGGTCAACGTGATGACGGATATACCAGGTAGCCCACTGATCGGTGGAGCATTGGCAGTAGCGGTTATTGCCGGACTGACTGGTTCATCATCTGGTGGACAAGCTATCGCCTTGCCACTACTAGCACCACATTATTTAGATTTAGGCGTCGATCCGGAAGCCTTGCATCGTACAGTTTCCATATCTTCAGGGTCACTTGATTCACTTCCTCAAGGTGGATATGTTGTAACGACTATCCGATCCATTGCAGGTGAAACACATAAAGACGCGTACCCAGCATTTGGAGCGTTGTCAGTTGTTGTACCAATACTTGGTGCTGCGGTTGCAGTGATTCTATTCTCAATCGGACTATAAGAACATGAACCCAACGAGCCGTAACTTGGTTTGTTGGGTCTCTTAATTTCCCAGGCAATGAAAAGGAGTGAATGAAATGAATACTATAACGATTATAGGCTGCGGTACAATGGGCCACTCTATAGGATTGGCGGCTGCTTGGTCAGGTATTCCTGTTAGACTGGTTGGAATGAGCGAAAAGGATCTGGATAAAGCACGGGCTGGATTACAAAGTAAATTGGATACTATGATGGAAAACGGTCTTCTAGATGTAATTAAGATAAAAGAAATACAGAAAGCCATTGAATTCACAACTTCCTTAGAAGAGGCAGTTGTTGATTCCAGTTTCATTTTTGAAGTAATTCCTGAACAAATTGAATTAAAACGGGTATTGTATAAAAAGCTAGAGCAACTCGTCAGTAAGACAAGCATTATTGCTAGCAACACATCGGGATTTAAACCTAGTGAACTAGCTACAGAAATGAAGTATCCGAATCGATTCATCGTCACTCATTTCTGGAATCCTGCACATTTGATCCCGCTTGTAGAAGTTGTAAAGGGAGAGTATACAGATGACGAAACGGTAGAGTCGGCAATGGAGTTACTCAGGTCGATGAATAAGAAGCCGGTACTTGTAAAAAAAGAAATCACGGGCTTTATAGGCAATCGCCTTCAATACGCATTGTTTAGAGAAGCGCAGTATTTGTTGGACATTGGGGCAGCGTCTAAAGAAGACATAGATGCTGCAGTTACCTATAGCATCGGACGTCGTTTGCCTGTTACCGGACCTCTAATGACAGCGGATATGGGCGGACTGGATGTGTTTTCGGCCATCTCGAATTATTTGTTTAGTGACTTGAGTGTAGCTGAGCAGTCGGGAGAAGCGGTGACTAGTCTCGTGGATGCGGGTCATTTAGGGGATAAAAGCGGACGTGGATTTTACGACTGGGATGAAAAGACTTCGCAAAAGATCAATAAAGAACGAGAACGCATGTTGATCGAATTCTTGAAGAATGATAAGAAGTTGGATGAGGAGGTAGAAAAATGAGCAGCTATTTCACTGAACTTGCGGGCAAGACGATAATTGTTACCGGTGGAAGCAAAGGGATAGGAAAAGATATCGCGCGTACATTTGCGGAGCTTAAAGCGAATGTCATCGTTACTGGACGTGATGAAGAAGTTCTTCAAAAAGCAGTATTAGAGCTGCAGGAGTTGAATCCAAGATGTATGGGGATACCGGGAGATTTAAGCAACTTATCTGTAATTCAACAACTGATCGAGACTGTCGTGACGGAGTTTGGAACGATTGACGTGTTAGTGAATAACGCGGGAGTAAATATTGCGAAGCTTGCAATGGAAGTGACTGAAGCAGATTGGGATACCGTACTTGATTTGAATTTGAAGTCGGTGTTCTTTAGCAGTCAGGCAGCCGCACGTCATATGCTGAAGCAAAACAGTGGCAAGATCATTAATATCGCTTCACAAATGGCATTCGTAGGTTATTATAAACGTGCAGCGTATTGTGCCAGCAAAGGTGGACTTGTTCAATTGACGAAAGCGCTAGCGGTAGAGTGGGCGGAGCATGGTGTGACGGTCAATGCAGTAGCTCCTACGTTCATTGAAACTGAGTTAACAGAGAAGATGTTTGAGGATGTAGATTTTAAATCTGATGTAGAGAAACGTATACTATTAAATGGTTTGGCGAAACCGAAAGATATTTCAGGGGCGGTTCTATATTTGGCTTCTGATATGGCCGGTTTTGTTACAGGTGAAACGATTAAAGTTGACGGTGGATGGACAGCTATTTAATGAGTGCATCATTGTAATATAAAAAAGCGTCACTCGCGAGGAACCGAGTGACGCTTTTTGCTGGATATAATCAGTAAATATCTCGATCCCAAAAGCGTTGTTGGGTAATTGCGAGTATATACTCGTCGTTAAATGCAGCAGTATTTTTAGCAAGCACAATGCCTGGTCCTTTTTTCGCGTTAGATGCTGCGAATAAAGAGTTTCCGGTTTTCGCTACACTGATCGGCTTATAATGCATGAATGCTTCATTAATATAATAGACGCTATCCGAATTGAATTTCGCTTGATTTGCTGCGTTTCCACCTACAACATACAGAGAATCGAATAGCACCGGAGCCGTGGTTGAAAATGTTTCATTGATTTGAATCTCCAGTCCATTCTTCCCTCTTACCGTACCCAGTTTTTCACCAATCGTATACGTCCACACACCATACTTCGCTAAGTGTTCAATTGTGGATTTCACTTCATCATCGTCAAAACCGTCCCCGATTAAAATGCCAACTTTCATGCTGTATGGATAGCGAGCAGTATTTTCCTGGCTCAGCGCAGGGGAGGATGCGGTCACATCCACTTGCTCGCCCGTCGGCTTGTTGACCCCTACATTATTCGCTATTGCAGTAGCCATTTCCCGATCAACGTTTGAGAACATATCCACCACTTGTTGTCGAACACTTATACTATTCACTTTTCCTACTTCGAAGCTAAACGCGTTAATAATATGCTGCTTTTCGGGAGGCGACATACTGTTCCAGAACATTCGAGCTTGTGAAAAGTGATCTTTGAATGATTCACTCCGTGCTTGAATGACGCGGCCTTCTACTTTCTCAGCGTAATGTTCAAGACCGCCTTCTTTGGCTGTCGAAGTGGAAGGGTTGTTATTAGCGAGTGAATTTTTATGATAGCTTACTTTGCCAACATCAATCCGCTGGCGATTGAACCCATTACGCTGGTTATTATGGAACGGACATACTGCGCGGTTAATCGGAATTTCAGCGAAGTTCGGTCCGCCTAGTCGGTAGAGTTGGGTATCTAAATAAGATAGTAGCCTTCCTTGCAAGAGGGGATCGTTGGTGAAATCTATTCCAGGAACAATATTACCTGGGTGGAAGGCGGCTTGTTCGGTTTCGGCAAAGACGTTTGTGACGTTTTGATTTAATGTCATTTTTCCGATAATCTTAACAGGCACAATCTCTTCGGGCCAAATTTTGGTCGCATCGAGTATATCGAAATTAAACATAAATTCATCTTCTTCAGCAATCATCTGCACGCCGAATTCATATTCTGCGAAATAGCCATTGTCAATACAGTCCCACAGGTCTTTACGTTGGAAGTCTGCATTTTTTCCTGCGATCTTCTGCGCTTCGTCCCATACTAATGAATGTACACCTAGTATCGGTTTCCAATGGAATTTTACGAATGTGGCTTTTCCTTCACTATTAACGAATCGGAAAGTATGAACGCCAAAGCCCTCCATCATCCGCCAACTTCTCGGAATGGTGCGATCGGACATTTGCCACATGACCATGTGGGCAGACTCCTGATTGTTTGCTACGAAATCCCAAAACGTATCATGCGCTGAAGCGGCTTGTGGCATATCCGTATCAGGTTCAGGTTTAACCGCATGAACGAGATCAGGGAACTTCATGCTGTCCTGAATGAAAAATACAGGTAGATTATTTCCTACCAAATCATAGTTACCTTCTTCTGTGTAAAACTTTACCGCGAAACCTCGAACATCTCTTGCTGTATCGACAGAACCTAAATTACCCGCAACATTAGAAAAACGTGTGAAAACAGGAGTCTTCTTTCCGGGTTCTTGAAGAAAACCTGCTGTCGTATAATCTTTCATCGATTCATATAACTCAAATTCGCCGTGCGCTGCATAGCCTCTCGCATGGACAACGCGTTCAGGAATCCGTTCGCGGTCAAAGTGCATGAGTTTCTCTTTTAAATGAATACCTTCCATTAAAGTAGGTCCGCGTACACCGGCTTTTAATGATTCTTCATCATTGGATACTTTCACTCCTTGGTTCGTCGTAAACTTTTTGTCTTTGTTATCTACTTTAAATTCATCTAACTGTTTCATTTTTTGATTTTGTTTAGAATCCATATTTTTGTTTGTTGATTCATCCATCAAAAGATCTCCTCCATTACTAATGTAAACTGCGTTATACATATAAATCTTTACTAGTGTATGTAGTATTTTAGCAAAATAGCACAAAGACTATTGATAGAGCAATTTTTAAAGCTTTCTAAGCTTCTGCATGCTTGCACGTTAGATAGTATAAGAGGTTTTATGATTATTACATGTATAAAAATATAAAGAACTTGGCGATTTAACTGAATATTATTTCCATATGGATCTGCTACATGATATATTGGATATCGTAATCAGAAGATACATACGTTTCACTAGAGATGAAAGAGAAGCAAACATTATTACAGATGAACTCTTGGCGTCTAGGTTGATGGGGGCATTTAGTACGGTCATGATCACTTTCGCTTTCATTGCAGATATCTAAGTTCGAACTATATAAAGTGGAGGGGAAAATATGCAAAAGATTATAATAGAAAACGGATTAGTAATTGATGGAACAGGTTCGGAAAGTAAAGTTAATCAAATCGTAGTGATTACTGGTCAAAAAATCGAATTCATAGGAAAGAATTCCGAGTATCAAGCTACCGGAGATGAAACGATTATAGATGCACAAGGTGGAACGATTTTACCAGGCTTCATCGATACACATGTACATATGATGATGCAATTTAGTCCTGTGGCGGAACGTTTGGCTACACCATTTTCGTTCATGTATTACCAAGCTGCGGAATATTTGAAAACTACATTACATGCGGGCATTACGTCTGTTCGTGACGCACTTGGAGCCGATGCCGGAGTCAAAAAGGCGATAGAAGATGGATTCATTTCAGGTCCGAGAATGCAATTGAGTATCAATGCATTGACTATTACAGGTGGACATGGCGATGGCTATACCGTTTCAGGAAATGTAATAGATATTATGCCTTCGAACTATCCGGGCATGCCGAATGGTTTATGCGATGGTGTGGAAGAAGTACGTAAGAAAACACGCGAAATGTTGCGTGCTGGCGCAGAAGTCATTAAAGTACATGCTACAGGTGGTGTTTTGAGTGCTACTGACCATCCGGAATTCACTCAGTTTTCATTGGAAGAACTTAAAGTGATGGTGGAAGAAGGTCACTTTAGAAAAGGAATCAAAGTAATGGCACATGCGCAAGGTGCAGAAGGAATTAAAAACGCGGTGCGCGCCGGTGTTCATTCGATTGAGCACGGAATTTTCATTGATGATGAAGCGATTGAATTAATGCTTGAAAACGGTACGTTCCTCGTCCCGACATTATTAGCACCAGTTGCAGTTTTAGAAACGGCGCATGAAACAGGGATGCCTGAAACGGCTGTGCAGAAATCTAAAGAAGTGATTGATCAACACGTCGCAAGTTTCACAAAAGCATATAATGCGGGCGTTAAAATCGCGATGGGTACAGATGCTGGCGTGTTCAAGCATGGTACAAACCTTCGTGAACTAGGTTTAATGGTTGATGCGGGTATGTCGCCTATGGAATCGATCATCGCTTCTACAAAAACAGCTGCGGAATGTTTAGGGTGGGAAGATCGAGTCGGTACATTGGAGACTGGAAAACTTGCGGATGTACTTGTTGTGAAAGGAAATCCGTTGGAAGATATTTATTCATTAGCTAATAATGACACGATTCAAGTAGTTATTAAAGATGGCAAGGTAGAAAAGGATATACGGTGATCGTTGATAAGTTCTAAATGATGAACACAAAAAGACTGTTTTTGAGATAAACGGTCTTTTTGTGTTTTGAATTTATACCGAGTGTTGTCTATCCACTTGAACAAAACAACGACTTATATGATAGTAGACATAAGAACATGCGTGTACTATGGTGAATTGATTGTAAAGGGGAAATTCTTATGGAAGTTGTATATGTTGCAGGTGGTTGTTTATGGGGAGTGCAAGCTTTTATCAAAACCTTGCCTGGTGTTCTACTAACAGAAGCGGGTCGAGCGAATGGATCGAGTCAAACGCTTGACGGTGAATATGATGGTTATGCTGAATGTGTGAAAGTGGAGTTTAATCCTGTAGTTTTGACGGTTGATAGATTAATGGAGTATGTATTTGAAATTATTGATCCGTATAGTTTGAACAAACAAGGGCAGGATATGGGCGAAAAGTATAGGACAGGTATTTATAGCGAACAATCCGAACATTTACGTAAAGCGAATGCGTTTATTCAGGCAAGACACGATGTCGATCGTATCGTGGTGGAAGTGGAACCTTTAACAAATTATATAAAGAGTGCAGACGAACATCAAGATCGGTTGGATCATTATCCAGAAGATTATTGTCATATTCCAGAGAATGTATTAAATAGGTACAAGTAGATGCAGTTTACAACAGCGTTATCTCATGTAAATAGAATGATGTATGAACCTCTTCACTTACCCATTTATTGTATCCAAGAAGAAATGCAAAATGTGAAGTACGGTGCTGGAACGTTTCAGTTGGCGACAAAAACTATTCGATTTAGGGTGGCGAACGTCACACCTACGAAAATTGGTCAGTTTGTGGCGTTCTGGCAAAAAGATAAACAGAATCGAAATCAGCCGTATTCATATGAAGAGACGCCAGACTTTGTGGTCATTACGACTTTTAAAGATGATCGGCAGTTCGGTCAATTTGTTTTCCCTAGAGAACTCCTTCTGGAACAGAATATTTTAGCGTCACCTTCTATAAAAGGGAAAATGGCTTTACGCGTCTATCCTGCCTGGGATCAGCCGACAAGCAAGCGTTGAACACACAGAAGTGGCAGTTGCCTTATTTTGTGGATATGTGTATTGCGGATCCTTTGCAAAGTAGACAGGTGTTGGCGTTGTATGGTTTTGTGTAATCAGAATTACGCGACTTATGTAAGTCTTTTATTTGATTTGCAGCACAAGTAGGTTGTTCTAGTGTGTGTAAATCATCCAGTTGAGTGGTTTAAATGCTAAAATAACAACAAAGTTAATACCGAATTAAAACATCAAATGGCATTGGAATTAACAATGTCATTTTTTCGTATGAACAGATTATAGGATTTATTATGCTATACTATTGGTAATTTAAGTTGAGCTTTATTTTTTAACAAATGGACTATTAGTTGCTTTGTATAGGGCTATTCAACAATCCAGGTGAAAGTTAGGATATTAAATAGTGTCAATAGGGAAATGGTTGTCAAAGATTTAATAATTATGTGATTCGAAAATCATTCCGATTTTTATCAGCTTTTTACGTACGAACTATTGGTTAAGGTAATAGAGGATTGACTAAACCATTAAAGAGTATTAAAAGATATCTCCATTTTTGGAGGGGGCTTTTCTATTATGTATCGAATTGTTGTTTTTTGATGCAAAACCGGAACAAATATAAAATCATCCATGGTAAAATAATAAATGCGTAGGTGGGCAAGCACGCCTATGACTCCTCAAGGCCGGCATCGGCTGAAGGGAGGTGCCGTAGATGCAACAAGAAAACAACGGGCGATACAAGACGCGGAAGGAGTTCCGAGAAGAACAAGCGAGACAAAGTCAAAGAGGACTGATCATCCTTAAGACTGTGTACTACTCAGGTAGAACACTTATCGCTGTAGTATTCGAGTGGCTCCGGTTACTTAAAACCTAACGCACAACCATCCCTTTATGGGGTGGTTTTTATTTTTGGGTAAAAAAATAGACGGCCGATGATCAGTCAGCCGTCTTGCCGTATTTGCAACATAGAAAAATACATAACGGGCGTATTTAATATGTGTTACTACCTTCAATTTAATACATGGAAAGTTGGTTGTCAAGACCAACCTATCGCCCAAAAGCGTATCAGCACCTTGTTTTTTAGTGCTCAATCATTTTAAGAGATCACTATACTTTATTCGGCAAACTACATAAATAACTGTGTTTTGCATCAGAAATAAATAATAAAGCCTAGTTTCTCTTTTAAATGCTAGGGAAATCAGGCTTTTGATGTTAAACAAACGCACACATTAATTGTACTAACGACTTTTAAGATTATGCTTTTTTAAAGATGTAAAATAGGTAATACGATAATAAACCAACAAAAAATCTGCGTTGTATAAGAACATATCAGCTAAATCAAATACTCCTACTTTAAATTGTGCTTATAAAAACTCAATCAAAAATACAAGTAGTTCAAAGGCTATTAATCTCGTTATGAACGTCTTTAATACGATGGATCAATCAGATGTGATTTTAGACAGATAAAAAGCGTTTTTCTTGTGTATTTAAAAAATCTTCCCACAATTCATTAAAATTTGTTAAGTCACGTGGTTCATTATCTATTATGAAATACGACGGAGCATTAATATAATTTTCCCAAAAGAGATCTTCAAGAACAACTGGTCGATCGAAATCCTCCCATATTACAGACACCTTTTCATATGAATCGTGCAGTGAATAAGGTACTTCCGCATGTAAGTTAGTGTATTGTTCTTTATATTTGAATAGCCAACATAGTATAAGATACAACAACTTTTCTTTAATGTTATTTATATCTTGTACTGGTTCTTGTTCAGCTAATTCTACCAAATATGGTTCTACTAATGATACTTCATGTTTAAACAAGCTTCCTAAGTCTAATAATGAAGTTGAAATCTTTTCTTCTTGAGAAATGAGTTTAACAGCTTTTTCGATTGCCGCATCAGGTTTGATAAATCCGCACTTGATCCCATAATATAATTCTTTCCAAGATAAATCAGTTTTACTAATTACAAATTCATAAGGTACAACAATTAATAATGAATTCTCTACAATGTTATTTGGTTGATTTTCTCCTGACATTTATTAAAGTTTACCTCCATTGTAAATAATTAGTGTATTACATTACCAGAACCATCCATAATATATTCAAATATACCGTCATAACCATTTACTTGTCCTGGCAGTCCGTTTATATAGAAAAACAATAATCTTTACTTAATGTTTAAGGGTCTAATAATTGCAAAAGAACATCCTCTAAACCCTTTTAACACTGAATGGGAAGCGAATAAAGCAGTATTAGTTTTTATGACGTCAAGGTATTAGTTTCTGGATATTATGTTTGTTTGCAAGTTCAAAAACAACTTAGAGACGATGATAAAGATTGCCTGTTTGAATCAGTTCCGCTTTTACAGTTAATTAACGACTTTATAATTGACACTGAATATATAAAAGAAAAAACGGGTCATTTTTGAACAGACTTTTGAGGGCTTCTCTTGGATTTTCGAGGAAGATACTTGGGGCAATTTTAAGCTTCGATATAATCGAATGGAAATGATGTGGGATTTTGTTCATAACGAATGGGCGCGTATAGGTTACATTTCCTATATCGACATGTGAAAATTTTATTATATAACCACGTATACTTGGTCTTTTTTTTAGTTGTTTTGACGCATCTATTTACTCCTGAATTCCTATATACTATTTTCCAGTATCAAATGATGCTATAAAAATAGTATAGGAGAGTTAAAATGGTTAGGGAATTTATTAAGAATATATTGGTGTATGTGATTATTTTAACATTAGTATTGTCACTTATTCCATTCGGAAATTTTGTTGCAAGTGCAGAAAAAATAAATGAAAGGAATATTGTTAAAAAAGAACCAATTGAAGTAATAAAAAAGCGTACTGCAACGTCGAAAACATTTGATAATTTTGATAATACTTATTCAACTGAGATTTCACAACAGCCCATTCATTTTAAGGATGATAATGGAGAATGGAAAGAAATTGATAACAAATTAATAGAGAAAAAGAATAATAAAATAATAAAATACAAAATACTGCAAATGAATTTACGGTAGAGTTTGATGAGACGATATCGGAAAGTAATGCAATATTTTCAATCATCAATGAAAATATTGAAATTAATATGGGGTTAGTTGGAACAAAAGATGATAACAAGAAAAATAATATTCAAGCGTTTATAAATAAAGTTACGGGTTCAATAAATGAAAATACAATTACTTATGCAAATGTATTAGACAATGCAGATGTTGTGTATACAGTGGGGGCAGACCGTGTAAAAGAAGATATTATTTATTCGGAAAAACCTGAACAGGGTATGCCTGAGGTATTTACCTATCAAGTCTCTCTGAACGGACTAGAGGTGCAACAGATTGAGCAAGCCATTTATTTAATAGACCCAGCGACACAGGAGAAGAAGTATATAATTGAAGCACCATATATGTATGATTCATATATTCCGGAAGGCTTTATCCATAACGAATTAATATCTTCAATTCCAGAGGAAGCCAAATCATATAACATAAAATTACAATCACGAGTTGAAGATGGACAACTATTCATCGATTTAATTCCTGATGCAACATGGTTAAATGATGAAAAACGTCAATATCCAATTACAATTGACCCAACAATTATTCGTTTGCAAGGGGAAGCAAGTACAGTTGATACATCAATTCGAAGCGCGTTCCCAACTCAAACTGGTGGTAATGATAACGAATTAGGAATTGGAACGGCAAAAGATGGGAATATCGTTCGAAGCTTATTAAAATTCGATTTATCCGCTATTCCGGCAGCTACAACTATTGTATCGGCCGATTTAAACTTATGGTTTACTTCTACTAATAGTGCTTCTCCAATTGATATCAATTTGCAGAAAGTCACGAAAGCGTGGGAAGAAAACGAAGCATCTTGGACATATAGTGAGAGTACTCCGTATACAAGATGGGCTACGGCAGGCGGGGACTATGCGGGTACTAAGTTATCGACTGTTTTAGGACTCACTTCACCACCTATTCTTAATGACGCTTTAATCAACTGGCATGTTCCCATCAGTGTGGTACAAACATGGCTAACAGATCCAACTACCAATCATGGTTTTTTATTAAAGAGCACAAACGAAAATACAAAAATCTATAAAAAGTTTGCAAGTAGCGAGCAAGAAGTACCCGATCAATATAAGCCCCAGCTTGTCATCACTTATAAAACAACAGCTCGTTTAGGGGTGGAAGATTATTGGGACTATGCTTCACATGAATTAGTGGATGGTACAAATTATGTAAACTTAACGACGCTAAACAATATCCTACAATATTCAGACCTCTCGATAATAGGCTATGCGGGCTTTGGTCTCGATTTTACCCGAACTTACAATAGTAAAGACTATGAAAAATCAGCATTTGGTTACGGATGGACATTTACAGGAGATGAAAAAATCTTCATTAATACCGGTGGTGACAGCAGTAAGTTGCAATATAAAGATGCTGATGGTACTATCCACGTGTTTTCATATGATGCAAAATATGGTGGATATCATGCACCTACTGGTAATTTTGAAAAATTAAAAAAAGTAAACGATAGTACTTATGTAATGACAGATCCTTATGGCTATAAAACAACATTTATCGTCCGTGAATCTACAAAGGATACAGATGTACAGGTAGCGTATATTACAAAACAAGAAGATCGAAATAGCAATACGATAAATTATGAGTATGACGGAAACAATCGGTTATTAGCTATCTATACTGGTTTAGGAAATGAGCTTGGTAAGAAACTAACATTTAGTTACAATAGTTCAGGTCTCATTAGCCAAGCGAAATATAACGATCAAGAAATTAATTATGGGTATACAACAAGTGGGTATTTAAATTCTGTCAGTGTCAAAAAATCGTCTGAAACTAGAGCAATAACACAGTTTGAATACACAAATAACCGGATTTCAGCAGTGGTCGATGCTAATGGCAATCGGATGAGTTTCGCATATACGATTAATGCAGATTTAGAAAGTGTCACAGAGCCGTCCGTCAGTGGAACAGCTTCGAAAACCGTGTATACTTTAGATCGTGTCAATGCAATGGCGACAGTAACAAATCCCGAAGGAGAAGTAACACGTTATTCTGTCGATGATAATTATGTGATTAATCGTGCATTGCTCTCTTCAGGAGAAGATATTTCCTATAAATTTAATCATAATTATCAAATTCTTGAAGAGACAACATCAGTAGATGGACAAGCCTCAACTATAAAGAATACTTATGATTCAAACGGGAATTTATTAATTACCACAGATGCAGAAAATAACGTACAAACTAATACCTATACCGCTTATCGAAATATTGAGTCCTATACGGATTCCACAGGTGCGGTTTCAACGTATAAGTATGATAATGTAAATGGAAATTTACTAGAAAGCAAAATACCTTCTAAAGAAGGCTTATCTTTTACAACGACGTATCGGTATGACTCAAATGGTGAGTTAATCAAAATGATCACCTCAGATGGCGTGGAAGAGACCTATACAACGGATTATACTGGATCACCAATTAGAAAAACGACGACACATAAAGATGCATTTAACATCATAACGAAAACGGAAACAGATATTAATGGCAATGTTGTTCGATCAATGGATGGAAAATCGAAGTTCACAGATTTTAATTATAATCTAAAAAATGAATTAACTGCTGTAACAGCAAACAATCAAACAACTAACTATTTGTATGATAGAAATGGAAATCTAGTAAATGTAAAAAATCCACTAGGCTATCATACAAACTACAGCTATAATGGGCAAAATCAAATCATCTCGGAGACGAATGGAGAGGGCAAAGTAACAACCTATGTCTATAATGCAAATGGTGATTTAACGGAGATTAAAAAAGCAGATAAGCAGACAATCCAATACGGTACGGATGACGCTAATAACCTTTCCACAGTATCCGTAAACGATGTTGAGAAGTTCAAAACAAGAATGGAAGGCACAGATACCGTTGTGGAAGATAAAACATCACAATCATCTGTTCGCTATCAATTCTACGACAACGATTTGCTTCAAACAATTAAATTTAATGAACAATCTACAAATGCCATTCATTATACGTATTATGGCAATGAATCTATCGCTAAGATTATGTATGGCAGCACTGCAATTGAACGTCAGGTTGATAATGCTCAAAACATGACAGCCCTGAAGTTGAATGGTGAAACCCAAGTCGGCTTTACGTATAATAATAACGGTTTGGTAAATGATGTAAATTACAAAGACAATGCCGCTAACATTACAAAAGACTATAAAAATGAAACACGACTAAGCCAAGAATCGTTCTCTACCAACAATTCATTATGGAAAACATTTACTTATGGTTATGATGCAAATCATAATATAACCTCCATTAGTAGTGGGAATAGCAATGTAGCTTACACGTATGATGCCCTAAACCAACTTGAAAGTGAAATATACTCTGATGCGGAGATTCACTATACGTATGACGCAGCGGGCAACCGAACTTCTAAAAAAATAATAAAAAATGGATTACCAACAACGGTAAACTATTCGTTCAATAAGACAAATCAATTAAAGAGAGTGAATGGTCAAGAATATGAAGTAGATGCAAATGGCAACCTCATCAATGACGGTAAATTTCGTTATGAGTGGAACGCCTTTGATCAATTGACGAAAGTATTGACTAGTGGTGGCAATAATATTGCGGAGTACCGCTACGATGACCAAGGTAGACGGGTATTTTCAAATACGTCTAGTGGCGAAACATATTACCGTTATAACGGAACATCCAACCAAGTATTATTTGAAGAAGATGCAAGTGGCAACCTTATAAAAACCTACACATACGACGATAACAGCAACCCATTGACAATGACCTACCAGGGTGAAACCTATTATTACCTCACAAACTACCGTGGAGATGTCCTCGCGCTTGTGAACAAATCAGGAGAAAGAGTCGCAACCTACACATACGATGCGTGGGGGAATATTTTAACGCAAAGTGGTAGTGAAATCGCAACCATCAACCCATATCGTTACGCAGGTTACCGTTATGATGAAGATACGAAGTTATACTATCTAATGGCACGTTATTATAATCCAGATTCAGGAGTATTCCTATCGTTAGACCCAGTACGTGGTGATTTAACAAATCCAACTACACTAAATGGATATAACTACGCGAATAATAATCCGATGATGAATGTAGATCCGGATGGGGAAGTAGCTTGGTGGATAGGAGCTGCTATTACCGGAGGTCTAATGAATGCTATGCCTCTGCTTTTAAATTATCTTATTAAACATAAAAGTTTAAAAGGCTTTAATTGGTTTATATTTGGTAGAGCTTTTGCTGTAGGGGCCATTACAGGAATTGGAGGAATGGGATTATATAGGACTGTTGCAAGTACAGGTGCAGGTTTAATAACTAGAGTTATAGCTATGGCTTCGTATGGACCCAAAGCATATATCTTAAATACAATTGCTCAGGGAAAAAAGCCGACTTTTAAGGGGGTTTATTCAGCATATGTTAGCTCTGGTATAACCTCAGGATTAAAAGTTTTTAAACATCTTCAATCTTTATATAGACACGGAGGGAAACGCTCTATACAGAGATATTTTAAATTAAATAGATAGGTGATGAGTAAATGAAAACTATTATCTTTTTATTGGGATTAGGAATTATAATTATCGGATTACTTTATTCAAAAAAACACCATGAAAAATTTTTTCTAACATCATATTCTTCTAGTTCTTCTTCATCTAGTGTAAATGATAGTTTAATTATTGGGGCTTTTTATTTCTTAATAGGTTTCATTCTATCTATTTCACCGTGGTATATAGTCAAAATAATTTTATTGTTATTAGGAATTCTTTTCATAGGTTTATCTCTATTTTATATGTAACTCAACTTTCGCGGACTGGAATTGTCAAATGGATGTATAATACCCGCTAGCGCTGTATAAGGTTGAAAAAATACTACTTATGACAAAATAATACTTATTGAAAACAAAAAAGCTAAAACTCAGCGAATGCTTTGAAGAAACTGTTTGATAAATAATCGTACAAGAGTATAATTGAAAATCAAGTAGTGAGAGTGTCCTATCCGATTTTTTAGCGGTGGGGCACTTCTTTTATAATGGCTTTGTTAAGGGTTATACATTTCATGGTACTAAAAGATATATACGGGTATGGTAAAGGAGGTTTTAAGAGTTTCTTCTATTATAATCTGCTCGATGTTTCTTCTTCGAGTGTTTTTACCAATTTATAAAAGCTAGTCTTTTTAACTCCAGATTCCCTCATAGCTTCCACAGCTGTTATTTCTCCAGCTTTCCATTTCCTGTAAACCGCTTTAAACTCTTCTGAAACAAGAATTTTAGGTCTTCCAAATTGAACCCCATTTTGCAACGCCAAATCAATTCCTTCACGCTGCCGTTTCCGGATGCGTTCTCGTTCCTCTTCAGCCATCCAGGAAAGGATTTGCAAAACTAAATCCGCAATAAAAGTTCCCATGCTGTCTTTGTATTGCGTCGTATCGAGTAACGGCATATCCATTACAACAATATCGGCTTCGATGTTCTTCGTCAGGTCATTCCATTCCTGTAGGATTTCTTCTTTGTTCCGACCAAACCGATCCAGCGAATGGATATACAATATGTCACCTTTTCGGATAATCCGTTTAAGCAATTGATAGTTTACACGTTCAAAGTTCTTTCCGCTTTGCTTATCCAAATAGATATCACGTTCGTTAATATCTAACTTTTTCATAGCTTCCAATTGCCGACCTTCATTTTGATCTTTGCTGCTAACGCGTATGTAACCCAATTTGCGATGCTCCATAATTCACCTCGAAAAAGATTCTTTCCTTATATTATACCTGAAAATTGTTCGTATAAGTGTATGTAAATTAATGAACGTTCGCAAAGTGTTTTGATACATTTATGAACATTATTTTCGCTGTTTTTTAATCCATTTCAACCCGTTCGTTAAAGTGTACTTTTACGAACTCTGTTATTTCATTTGCGTTTTTAAGTGAAATACATTGGTGGGAAACAATGGGATATACAATTGCTTATGCTATAATTATTTATGTGAAGTAGTGAATATTCAGTAAGAAGTATCTTACGCAAACGGGCCAGATTGGTGAAATGCAAGTGTAAGGGGGCAAAGCATTGGGTGATTATACATTAGAACGAATTATAATAATTGGTGTTTTGTTTTTATTAACAATAGCAGCAGCAGTTTTTACGAAGAAGAAAAGAAAAGTTGCCATAGGACTAATTATTGTTGTGTTAGCTGGTTACTTATTATTCTTTTTTGTTCGAGGACAAATACTTGAAAATGAGTATAAACAATCGATAGAGGTAGTTAATGAATATCTACAAAGTCAATTCCCTGAAGAAGAATGGACCGTGATAGATAGATTAGAAAAAGGACAAAAGCGAAGAAGCAATAAAGTAGATATTGTATTTGAGAATGAAAAAGAAGTTATCTACACCTATAAAAAAACGGATAATAATCAAGTTGTACAATGGGAAGTAAACATCGGAGAAAAAAATATTGATGAATTAAAACACAATCAAGAGTGAGTATTTATATTTTAGTGGGAGGTTGATCGTTTTCAGCAATCGGGCGCGATTGTTATACAAGCGATTGCGTCTGTACTGCAATCGGGCCAAATTCATTAATTATTAAAAATGCAATTGAGGTGGGTTATATAAATTCCAATTATAGATGTTTTATTGATATCCGTTTCAGTGGTGGGGATATTCAGTTTGACGTTTCGAGTGACACGCAGTTATTTAGTTTTAAATCAGGTATAGGGTTCATAGCAATACCTAATTTCTTCCTAACGCTTGCCTCTTTATATAAAGGTGAAATTAGTGAAGCGAGAATAGATTGTGATGGAAACTTTGATTACTATATATTTTCCAGTGATCGGAAAATGCTTTTTATTGAACATCATGGTCATTATCCAGAGGGAATATTTAATTATGAATTCAATCTTAAAGATTATATCCTGGCTATTTGTACAGGGTTTCAAGAGTATCTGCAAGAACTTGAGAGAGAAGGAATATTACCTTTGAAAAATCAAGAATTTGCTCATCCATTAGGTGATGATGTATTAAACGCATTTCATGATTTCTCATCACTTTTAAGTAGTTAATTATATAAATCTATTTACGTGGTTCAATAAATGGGCGCGTTCATGAATTTAGGGTTCCCCTTCAAATGAACACGGTTAGTTTAATTAGGAATGGAGAATATATGTAACTAGGATAACATTGGGTGATAGGAGTGATTGTTTGAAAAAGTTCCGTGGAAAAAGACGATACTTTCGTAATTTATCGAGAGAAGTTGCAATAGAAGCCTATAATTTACAATGTGATAAAGATGCGTGGTTTGATTTATGGCATAGCCATCTCGATTTTTCTGGATATGGAAACCATAGTTTGAGGATAAGAAGAAAGCACATTCAAGCGCATATAGCTTTATATAAAAATATTTTAAAAAAGCTTGAAACCTTTGAAAAACCCTATCAGTCTTGGGTTCATATTGACGATAAAGACGCTGGTGTGGATGCAATCTTTATTCATACACCAAATCCAAACGAAGATAATTTTCCTCTTAAAGTAGAAAGTTTAAACTGGAATTGCACAATCCCAACCTTTTTCCAAGATTTAATTAATACAGAAGATTTTATTGTTGGACAATATAAATCTCGATCTGAAGGAGGTTACATTATCCAGTCGAGAACCCAGGGTAATAGACTGAATTCCAATTGAACTAACGGGTGCGATTGCTTTATAAGCAATTTCGTCTATATCGCAATCTGGCCATTTTCATATATATGCAACTTTTTCTTTGTCTTAACGACTAACCTTTAAAAGGGGGAGAAAAAATGAAGAAAATATATTTATGGGGGTAATAATTTGCACTTTATTACTAAATCTTTAGATACACTAAAGAACCGATTAGGTAAAAATGGAGAAATCTTAATTTACGGAGAAAAAGGTAATTATTACGAAGGAATATGCTCATTTGATTTATCTGCAGAAGATAATGAAATATTGTACTTAGAAAAAGAAAACGGTATAAAATTGCCAGAAGACTATCGAATGCTCTTAAATTATAGTAATGGAATAAAATTATTCCAAGTGGTAATGGATAATATAAATATCGGTGGTGGACTTGAGCTTTTTTCTTTGAATGAAATTCAAGAAAATGCAGGAAATGTCCAACATCCATACTTACCAATAGGATACCTATCTGAAAATTATCTATCTATCAATATGGAGTGCGTTAAAAACAATCAACCTAACTATTTGTACCACTGTAGTTTTTTAGAAGCTATACCTCTAAATTTAAATTTGGAACTTTTTGTAGATAGATATATTATTTCACAAGGTTCTAATTTTTGGGATTGGCCAATATATACAGCTGATAATTTCTATAAGTTCGATGAATAATTTATATCATTTAAGACTGCCTCCAGTGAAAATGGAGAAAGTCTTATTTTTTATTACTAACACTAAACTGATTACTAGTAAAGGCGACATGTTTTATGTGTTTCAATACCCAATCGTCGAATCCGTTTCCCAATCATGCCGTGTAGCTTGTCTGTGCTGTTTTTGCAATTGGCGAATACGTTCTTCGTATTGAATAGTTGCTTCATAATGATAGGTAAGCGCGATTGACATATATAATTCGTTCAGCTGCGATACCGAAAGACCTTTCGTTTGTTTTGCTATTTCCTCAACTTGGGCAATGGAGAGGATTTTTTTGCGGTCCAGCTTTTCAATGTATTGCTTGCGTACTGTTTCTGTCGGAGATTTGATTTCATACGTGCTGTCAAAGCGGCCTGCGCGATTGATGAGTGCAGGGTCGATACGTTCGGGATAATTGGTCGTGCCGATGATGAACAGGCCGTCACGGACATGTACGCCGTCGAGGATGTTCAAAAATGTGCTTCTCATATGTTCCGGCATCGAGTCGATGTCTTCAATCACGAGAATGGCAGGCGCTAAACGTTCGACGGTATTAAATACTTCCTGAACTGAATGGCTGCCGGTGTATTCTGTAATTTGCCAGTAGACGACAGGTGCGTCGGTTGTTCCCGTAATCGAGCGAACGAGCGTTGTTTTACCGTTACCAGGCGAGCCGTATAATAATATTCCGCGCTTATAAGGTAGACCGTATTCTTTAAAAAATGCGCCTCCATCTCGGAAGAATTCATCGATCGAACGGAATAGATCATTTTTTAAATCTTCATCCAGTAAGACGTCGCTACGTTCGATTTGTGTGCCTGCCGCATATGTCTTTTTCTCCATACCTTCTTCGGTGTCCACCAAATACGTAATATTCGACTTCATCGCGTTCCGCTGTAATTGATTGAGTGACTCGATGAATTCTTTTACATGAGTGGCGGATGGGGCGAATACGGTATGTTCCGACCAGGTGGAGCCAGTTGCCACGTAATAGCTGATGTTGGCGATGGCGATTTCATGTTCAGGAAAGTAGATTAACTGATTGTCGATCGTGTCAGCACTCTGTAACGAAAATGCATTGGCGTCAGGGTCTTGCTGGATTTTTTGAGTCGGAAGCGTCGGGTATATGTGACTGAGTGACTCGAATGGCAATTGCTTGCGTTGGATCAGCTCTGGCAACATCGTTTCAGTGTATGAAGCGAATTCATCGACTTGGATGATTTGCCAGTCTGCAGGTGAACGCTGTTGAAGTGTGTCGAGTATGGCTTCAATGACGACACCATAATATTGATAGTGTGTCAGTTTTTCGTATTGTGTAGGGTGAAGAGGAACTAAAAATTCTGGTTTCATTACGTAACACTCTCCTTATAAATAAGTAGATCCCCCTTAAAAAAGGAGGATCCATGATGATTATTTTGTTTTAATTTTTCCTGACCATTGCTTGAAACCACCGCGAAGTTGATAGATCTCCGTGCATCCTTTTTTCTTAAGGAACAATGCAGCACGGCCCGTACGGCTTGTGTTTTGATCGTAAAGATAAACCGGCTTATCGGGACGAATTTCTTTATAGCGCTGTGAAAACTGTGTGAATGGGATATTACGAGCGCCTAAAATATGTCCTGCGTCAAAATCTTTCGGTTCGCGCACATCGATTAATTGTGCTTTACGATATCCTTGAATAAATTCTTCTTGTGTTAAAGTAGTCAATGCTTTTCCGACCCGTATGTATGTGATGACAAAATACAAGATGACCGCGAGCACAGCTGCCCCTAAAACATAGTAATTTAAATAACTCAACAAACTTCCTCCTTCATCAATATCTCTATTATAAAGATTATCTAGCATCAGTTCAATCCTAATGATAAAATGAAAGGCGTTATTGTTTTTTTCATTGACGAATTCCTATACTATTAGTGAAGTATGAATACGAAGGAGAATGAATATGACAAAATCCATATGGCATTACGTGGACTCTGGAAAATGCAGTCCATCCTTCAATATGGCACTGGATGAAGCGCTTCTCGACTTACATAGTCGCGGAGAAATCGGTCCGGTTCTGCGTTTTTATGAATGGAAACCTGCTACATTATCGATTGGCTATTTCCAGCAGATAAAAAAAGATATCGATATGGAAAAAGTAAAAGAATTAGGACTCGGTTTCGTCCGCAGACCTACAGGGGGCCGTGGTGTCCTGCATGAACATGAACTTACATACAGTGTCATTGTCAGCGAAGAATATGAAGGTATGCCTGAAACCGTAACGGAAGCGTATCGCGTCATATCGGGCGGATTGCTCGAAGGGTTCCGTAACTTGGGACTGCAGGCAGAGTTTTCGATTCCTGACAAAGAGGTAACAGAACAGCTACGCAGTCCTAAAAGTGGTGTGTGTTTTGATGCACCAAGCTGGTATGAGTTGGTCGTCGAAGGAAAGAAAGTGGCGGGCAGCGCACAAACACGTCAAAAAGGTGTCATTTTACAACACGGGGCTATTTTGATGAGTTTAGATGTCGATAAATTGACATCGATCTTCACCTATTCATCTCCTGCACTGAAAGAACGTGTCCGCAGAACGTTACCAGATCGTGCGATTGCGATTGATCGTTTGACCGATCGTGACATTTCAGTGAATGAATGCAAAGAGGCCTTTTCAAGAGGGTTTGAAAAATCCCTTGATATTTCATTGGAACCACTGGAATTAACCGCTGAACACCTTGCATTGGTTCACAAGATTGAGAAGGAAAAGTATGCGAATGATGACTGGAATTACAAAAAATAAAATTGGTGCTTTGGTTTTATTTTTTTGGGCAAAATGGTATGACATCAACGATTTTAGAATTCTGATGAAAACTGTCGATTGATATACCATTCAATATGTAGTAGATTATTTAATAAGACAAACACTATATGTTGTGTTTGATGCTGTAGAAGGAGGATGTTATATGGTTACGATGTCGAAACAAGGCGAGCCATCTTTGAACAAACAACAACTGAATGAGTACATTGCAAATTTCCCTCAAGTGCACCCGATTACAGATGATATGAAGTTGACTCACAGTGGGGTATCACGTCTGGTGATGATCGATCGATATTCATTTAAGGATATGGAAAAGAAGACATTGAAAGAAGGCGATTTCGTCGTTCTGACAGTGAGAGAAGATCCGAAGTTTCCGGCACGAGGGTTAGGCTATATTACGAAGCTCGACCTAGAGAACAACAAAGCGGATATTTGGATTGAGGAAGAGTATCGTTCATCCATCGAAGATATGGACGCTCAATCTAAAGGAATTATTACGCGTCCACTCGATGTGCTTGAAAAACCTCTTGAAGTGTTTTATGAGCAGATCGCGAAACGTAATGCGACAGGTCTTGCTTCTGTTGAGAAAACGGAAGATCGACGCACACAGTCGTATAACATGTTTTATGATCAGTTGAGCGCAATGAACTTCATTCCGGCGGGTCGTGTGCTGTATGGTGCAGGGTCAGATACGGATGTTACGTTCTTCAACTGTTACGTTATGCCGTTTGTTCCCGATTCACGCGAAGGAATTTCCGATCACCGCAAGCAAGTGATGGAGATCATGAGTCGTGGTGGCGGTGTAGGAACGAATGGTTCGACATTGCGTCCACGCAACACATTGGCGCGCGGTGTCAACGGTAAATCATCCGGTTCGGTTTCATGGCTTGATGATATTGCGAAGCTGACTCATTTGGTTGAGCAGGGCGGATCAAGACGTGGTAAAGAGAAGTGCCTCGTCTATAAATAAACCTCGTGAATTGCTGGGAACTCTTATGACTTGTTGGCTACAACGTGACTGGAAACGGTGAGCGTGAATGCTTGAAAACAACAAGTGGTTAAAGACAATCAGCAGCCAAGCCTCTAAGACGTTAGTTATGAGGAAGGTTCAACGACCATCGAAAGCATGCGAACAGCAGAAGCGAGTAGAGTAGGGTTCAAGCGAACTCCAAGTGCGAGGACATCTGTGGAAGGTGTAAGATATGGTCTGAACTCTATGGTGACATAGAGAGTTGATGTAGCGCATCAACGTAACGAAATGGCTCAAATGATAATGTTATCCAACTGGCACCCGGACATTTATGAATTCATCATTTCCAAGATGCAAAATCCGCGAATTTTGCGTTATTTGATCGAAAACACAGAAGATGAAATGATTAAGAAGCTGGCACATGAAAAATTGAATTTCAAACCATTGACAGCACAAGAAGAAGCGATGTATCAAGGTGTTGCAAATTATAAAGAAATCCCCGGTCAAGGTGGATTCAACGCAGCGATCATTCGCGACGCGGAGTTGAAACTCCAAGATGGCGGAACGTATACTGTTCATAATCCAGAATTCCTGACAGGCGCGAATATTTCCGTCACATTAACGGATGATTTCATGAAAGCGGTGGAAGAGAACGCGGAGTATGACTTGCGCTTCCCAGCAGTCGAAAATTATTCACCTGAACAAATGAAACACTATAACGAACAATGGCATGAAGTCGGCGATGTTCGCGAATGGGAACGTCAAGGACATGAAGTGCGTGTCTATCGTACGATCAAAGCCCGTGCATTATGGGATTTAATTAATATCTGTGCTACGTATTCAGCAGAACCTGGCATTTTCTTTATTGATAATGCTAATAATGAAACGAATGCGAAAGCTTACGGACAGCAAGTTGTAGCAACGAATCCGTGTGGTGGACTTCGCCTCACGTTAAAAATTGCGGGATGAAGCGGGAAAGCTGAGAAATAGTATAATTTATTGTACTTGCCAATCCGAACCGAAGGCTGGAAGTAAAATTCTAGTCAGGGGCAACGCATACCTGGTGATCCTGATCGATATTGATCAGACTATAATCCAGGCACGAGACCGCAACACTGTATGAAAGAAACAGTGAAAATGTATGCTGAACTTACAGGAAGACAACTGTAAGAACTAGAGGATAAAAAGCCTTTAGGATAACAACTGGAACAACCACTTGCACCATATTCCGTCTGTAACTTAGCTGCTGTGAACCTAGCTGAAATGACAGACAAAGAAACTAAAACAGTGAACTTTAAGAAGTTGATAGAAACAGTTAAAACCGGTGTACGTATGCAGGATAACGTCATCGACGCGACGCCGTATTTCCTTGAAGACAATAAAGTACAAGCCCTTGGCGAACGCCGTGTGGGACTTGGGGTTATGGGACTTGCCGATCTTCACATCTATTGTGAGAAAACATACGGCTCCGCTGAAGGAAATCAATTAGTGGAAGAAGTATTTGAAACTATTGCAACCACTGCTTATCGTGAATCGATCGAATTAGCGAAAGAAAAGGGAAGTTTCCCATTCTTGATCGGTAAAACAGATGAAGAAACGAAAGCATTGCGTCACGCGTTTATCAATTCGGGCTTCATGAAACGCATGCCTGAAGATATCCGTGAAGCGATTCTTGAACATGGTATTAGAAATTCCCATTTACTTACAGTTGCACCTACGGGATCTACAGGAACCATGGTAGGTGTTAGTACAGGTCTTGAACCATATTTTTCATTCACATATTACCGCAGTGGCCGTCTAGGGAAGTTCATCGAAGTAAAAGCAGAAATCGTGGAAGAGTATTTGCAAGCTAATCCAGATGCAGATCCGAATAACTTACCTGATTGGTTTATTTCTTCAATGGAACTAGCACCAGAAGCACATGCGGATGTACAATGTATCATTCAACGCTGGATTGACAGCTCTATCTCTAAAACTGTTAACGCGCCGCGCGGTTACACAGTGAAGCAGGTTGAGAGTGTCTATGAGAGATTGTATAAAGGCGGAGCGAAAGGCGGTACAGTATACGTCGACGGTAGCCGTGATTCACAAGTACTCACCCTAAAAGCGGAAGATAATATCCCCGACACAGGAGAAGAAGTCGAAGTGGCGGAACAGCCAAAAGTTGTGCTCGTCAATACGATTCAGGCACTGCGTTCTACAAATGTTACGATCGGTTCCGAAGTGGGCGATACATGCCCAGTTTGCCGACAAGGCACAGTAGAAGAAATTGGTGGATGTAACACATGTACGAATTGCCAAGCGCAATTAAAGTGTGGATTATAAATATATAATAGCGACCCCCAAGTGCATGTATAGCACTTAGGGGTTTTTTCAATATAATAATAACGATAAGTACTTTAGACTTGATATTTCTCTTTGCCTGTATAATTACTTACGCATACAACCCACAGTGCATAAGCGAATTATTGATACATATTTAACTACTTTCTAGAAAAATTAGATAAATCCATTAATCTGTATTGATAAAATATTCTATAATGAATACTAAGATATCAAATAATCTGAGTATTCATTATAGAATCAGATCATTACATAGCAGACGAGAAAGAAGGGGTTTCATGCTGACGTTTTTATCATCCATCGTCTTGTTAATTGTAGGTTACCTGACGTATTCAAAAGTAGTAGAAAAGGCATTTGTAATTGATGATGCTAGAAAAACGCCTGCGTACTCGCAGGAAGACGGAATGGATTATGTACCGATGAGTTGGTGGAAAGGTTGGCTGATCCAGCTACTCAACATTGCAGGGCTAGGTCCTATTTTCGGAGCGATTGCAGGTGCATTATAAGGTCCGGTCGCATTTATTTGGATCGTGTTCGGTAGTATTTTTGCAGGTGCTCTGCATGATTATTTCTCGGGTATGTTGTCCTTGAAGCATGGGGGCGCACAATTCCCTAGAATTGTAGGAGAGTATTTGGGAGATATCGCAAGGCGCTTCATCAATGTTATTTCCATCGTCTTAATGGTTCTTGTAGCAGCCGCTTTTACAGCAGGGCCTGCTCAACTTATTTCATCTATTACACCGCTATCATTTATCGTGTCACTCATACTAATATTTGGTTATTTTGTCTTGGCTGCTATTTTGCCTATCAATAAAATTATTGGACGTTTGTATCCGGTATTCGGCGTAGTGTTAATCGTCATGGCCGTCGGAATCGGTGGGGCGTTATTGTTCGGACCGGAGAAAATACCGAATCTGACATTACAAAACTTACATCCAGGCGAATTACCGATTTGGCCGTTACTAATGGTCACCATTTCTTGCGGTGCTATTTCTGGTTTCCACTGTACACAGAGTCCAATAGTTTCACGTACGATGAAAAAGGAATCGGAAGGGCGTAAAGTCTTTTACGGTGCGATGATTGCTGAAGGCGTTATTGCGATGGTGTGGGCTGCGGCAGGTATGACGTTCTTTGGAGGCACGTCCGGATTACAAGGCGCGTTGGCTGCAGGTGGTCCAGCAGGTGCTGTCAATGAAATCTCTAGTACTTTGCTCGGTTCATTTGGAGGGTTATTAGCTATATTAGGTGTTATCATTTTACCGATTACAACAGGCGATACAGCACTACGTTCAGCGCGTATGATCTTTACGGAAGCGACTTCCAAGTGGTTGAATCCCGATAAAAAGTGGGTCATTCTTGCATCTACGCTGTTGTTGGGTGTTCCGATGTTCTATCTTTCTACTATTGATTACTCCTTCTTATGGCGTTATGTAGGCGGAACAAACCAGTTAGTGGCAGCTGTTATGCTTTGGACCGCCACTTCCTACTTAATAAGAGAGAAACGGTCTCATTGGATTGCAGGTATTCCTGCGATGTTCATGACCGCAGTTGTCGTGACGTACTGGATGTATGCCCCTGAAGGACTGCACTTAGGTTACGGTTTATCAGTAAGTACGGGAATCATAGTATCCGTTGCGATTGGGGTGTTTTATGCACTGAAAGTAATCGAATCCAAACGACTACCAGCGTTTGTAAGTGAATAACGAAAAGGACTCTCAGCATTCGTGCTAAGAGTCCTTTTTGTGTTTTAACTAGACAAAGCCCCAAATGCATAACGCATTCGGGGCTTGTTTTCACTTATGAAAGAAGAGGTTTTGGCTCATTTGCTTCTTCTACTTCTACAGCAGCTTCAGGGTTTAGCACTCCAACTCCATGCTCTTCGACTTCCAGTAACTTTTCGAATGAAGCAATGGCAACTTCGACTTGCTTGTCGTCAGGCTCTTTTGTTGTCAGTAATTGCAACCAAAGTCCGGGATAACCTAGATAACGAAGTACCGGTACGTTACGCACGGCATTCGTTAACTGCAATACTTCAAATGACACGCCAAGTACTACAGGAATCAATAAAATCCGGTTCAGAACACGTAACCAAAGCGGATCAGTCGGAACTAGGAAGTAGATGAACATGCCGACAATCACTGTGAAGAGAATGAAACTACTCCCGCATCGGTAATGTAAACGAGATTGCGATTGCACGTTTTCTACTGTCATTTCCATATTGCTTTCGTAGTTATTGATGACTTTGTGTTCCGCTCCGTGATACTGGAAAACACGTTTGATAAGCGGTGTCAGTGAAATCAATCCAATATAGGTCAGCAACAAGAATAGCTTGAAAAAACTTTCAATCATGATTTGCGCTGTTTTACCAGGTGCTACAGATTGGAATAACTCTGCTAAGAAAACCGGAACGAGAGTAAAGACGAATTTACCAAATATAAATGATAAAACGCCGACTGCTGCTACTCCGAGAATCATCACAAGTTTCGACGTCTCTTCTTCTTTCGCATGATCCTCTTCTTCGCCAGGCATCACGTCGTAGCGATCACTCGCAAACGTCAAATGCTTGGAACCATTTCCAGCGGATTCAATCAATGCAACAATTCCACGGATTAAAGGGATTTTCTTTAATTTAGTACGAACAGGATGTGATTCTCTCGGTACGTGGTAGTACTCGATCGTATCATCTTTACGGCGAATTGCAGTGACCGTATCCTTCTTTCCACCGAACATTACACCTTCTATAAGTGCTTGACCTCCGTATGCTGGAGGAGTTTTCTGTTGGCTCATAACATACCCACACTTTCTGTCGTAAGAAACGATATTCCTATTGTACTAAAAAAACTGAAGTTGCACCATTGAGATGTTTAAAAATATGTAAATAACCCGACACTGGAAGGGGAGGTATTGTCATGAAAATTACATCAACACATGTTTGGACAGCTGTCATGGCGGCTGTACTAGCTATCATCTCATTAAAATTTCTTAAAGTGTTTAAATTTATAAAATGGTCGCCGATCGGCTGGACTAAGAAATTTCATATGTTTGCAACCTATCCTAGTTGGCTTAAATGGATAATATTGTGGGCAATCTGCTTTTTGCTATTTTTTATTTTATACTATCTCGCACGTCTAACGTTCAAGATTCCGCCCTCGGTGTCTTCATTAATCATCACGGTCATTGCGATTATTTTTATTGAATGGATGATTCACGTAAAAGCGGATTTGACGATGACACAGTTCATTAAAAAAATATCGATTCCGTTTGCTTGTCTGTTTGCGATGATCTTCCGTTTCGTGATAGGAACGTCTGTCTACATGAAAAAAACATTTGGTTAGAACGGTATTAGTTTGTCCCGCTACCTCGTTGTGCTAAAATAGGAAAGAAAAATGAGTGGGAGGGGATTAAGTGGAGCTGTTACTCTTAAATGGTCCAAATTTAAACCGGCTGGGCAAGAGAGAACCGGATATTTACGGTGCGGAAACATTAGCGGATATAGAAAGCCGAATCGAGCGTCTAGCGAATGAGTCAGATGTTACGCTTTCGTGTTTCCAATCCAATATTGAAGGTGAGCTAATCAATCGAATTCACGATGCAGGCGATCAAGAAATTGATGGCATCATCTTTAATCCGGGCGCGTTTACACATTACAGCATTGCGCTGCGTGACGCGATCGCATCGATTTCTGTTCCGGTAATTGAAGTTCATATCTCGAATATACATACTCGTGAAGAGTTTCGGCACACCTCTGTCATTGCGCCTGTCGCGGCAGGACAGCTTTGCGGCTTTGGAACCGCGGGCTATGATCTCGCTTTCCAAGCGTTCTTGTTACAACGAGAGGAGAGAAAATCTTGAAAATAGAGAAATTAAGAAAGTTATTGGAAGAACAGCAACTCGATGCATTATTCATCACGAACTCATACAACCTTCGTTATATGACCGATTTCACGGGATCAGCGGGAACTGCCATCATTTCAAAAGATGACGCAGTATTCATTACAGATTTCCGTTATATGGCGCAGGCCAATGACCAACTAACAGGGTATCGAATCGTCCAACACACGGAAACGATGATTCACGAAGTTGCGAATCAAGTGAAAGAAATGAAAATCGATACACTGGGCTTCGAGAAAGAAGACCTTAGTTATAGCCAGTTTGAGATGTATGATAAGCAAGTTGAGGCAAAACTAGTGCCTGTCGCTGGATTAGTAGAGAAGTTGCGTTTGATTAAAAATCCTGAAGAAATAGAAGTGCTCAAGCAAGCGGCAGCGATTGCAGACGCAGCATTTGTCTATATTTGTTCAGTCATCCAAGCGGGTAAAACAGAGCTTGAAATCGCCAATGAACTAGAATTCTTCATGCGCAAACAAGGCGCGACTTCTTCTTCATTTGACATAATTGTTGCTTCAGGCGAAAGAGGGGCTTTACCACATGGGGTTGCTTCTGATAAAGTGATTGAGACTGGTGATTTAGTTACAATGGATTACGGTGCCCTCTATAATGGGTATATCTCTGACATCACAAGAACAGTTGCGATCGGCGAACCTTCTGCTAAACTTCGTGAAATTTACGAGGTAACGTTACATGCTCAAGAATTGGGTGTGGAACAGATCAAACCTGGTATGACAGGTATCGAAGCCGATGCAATTACACGCGACTATATTAAGTCCAAAGGTTACGGCGAAGCATTCGGTCATTCAACTGGTCATGGTATCGGAATGGAAGTCCACGAAGCTCCATCGTTATCATTCCGTTCGAATACAGTGCTTGTGCCGAATATGGCCGTAACCGTGGAACCGGGAATTTATCTTCCTGGAATTGGCGGCGTGCGGATCGAAGATGATATACTGATCACAGAAACAGGTAACGAACGTTTGACAAAGTCTACTAAAGAACTGCTTATATTATAATCGGTTAAAAATGGAGGAATACGAATGATTTCAGTAAACGAGTTTCGTACAGGACTAACAATTGAAGTGGATGGAGACATTTGGCGTGTAATGGATTTCCAACACGTAAAACCAGGTAAAGGTGCAGCGTTCGTTCGTTCGAAGTTGCGTAATCTTCGCTCAGGTAACGTCAATGAAAAGACATTCCGTGCGGGAGAAAAAGTAGCAAAAGCACAAATTGACAACCGTCGTATGCAGTATTTGTATGCGGATGGCGAGATGCACGTATTCATGGATAATGAGTCATACGAGCAAATCGAACTTTCTGAAAAGCAGTTGGAGTATGAGCTGAAGTTCTTGAAAGAGAATATGGAAGTTCACGTAATTACGTACAAAGAAGAAGTACTTGGTGTTGAGTTGCCAGTGACAGTTACGCTTGAAGTAGCTGAAACAGAGCCTGGTATTAAAGGTGACACAGCTAGTGGTGGTTCGAAGCCAGCGAAAATGGAAACTGGCGTTGTGGTTCAAGTGCCATTCTTCGTTAACCAAGGCGATATGTTGATTATCAACACAGAAGAAGCGGAATACGTTTCCCGCGCGTAAGTAAATAGGTAAAACGAGGATGTCCCAGGAATGGGGCATCCTTTTTTGCGTGGGGATAATTCGCAAGTTAAAAGCACGTGCTTAGGAATAGTGAGTGAATTTGTGAGCGCGAGGGGATGGAAGCTCCAGCTGGCGGACGCTTTCCCATGGGCTCTCGGTGAGCCAACCAGGTCGCAAGCTCCCTTTTGGTTATCTCTCCTTTCGAGCTGATCCTGCGGGAAGAGCCGTAACGAAGGACGGCTTTTGCGAGTACAAGCGAAGCGTTAGGAGCACATCTTTGCACTTCGCCGCCAGCTTCCGCTTCCATCCTACTTTGATAGTGGTAGTACTTATATAAGTCACTGTAGGTAGTATGTGAATTATTGTTTGTTTTAACTTATTTTAATTAATGTACTGAAGTTCAAAATGGATTACAACACTTACTTTAATGACTAAAAAAGTATCACCCACTCGCATTGCAAGGGATTGGCGCGAAGGAGGGGCGACTCCGGGAGGATCAGCGGGACAGGTGAAACACCTTGTGAGCGTAGCGAGCGGTGTGGTTCACCGCCCGCCCTCCGGAAAGCGTCCCCTCCGTAGCGCCAATCCCAACCCCAACACAAACTTCTCCTAATTCTTTCAATCAATAATGACACCTAAACTTTTATACTTTTGCATATCCAACAACCATGTTTCATAGAGTGGACTATGGAGGAGGCGTAGCGGGATGGAACTGAATGATTTATTGCGCATCGCCGGCGTCGGATTGGTGATTGGGGTATTGCACGTATTTTTCGAGCAAACAGGCAAGAAAGAATTCTCGTTTTTCCTGTTTTTCTTGGCCTATCTGTACATCTCGATCGAGCTATTGATGTTCCTCAGAATATTCTTCACGGAGATCACGGAATTCTTTAGCTGGCTATCCATGGCGATGTAAATGGCAGTTCTCTTTCAATTATTTGTCGTGTATCTCTTGCTGCTTCTACTTTCATTTGCTGCACCTGCCTTGCACCCCATTCTGTACACCGCGCTGTTCTTACTCGTCACGGTGTATGTGGTGTTCACGGTACTAGTGCCCTTTGGTTCGACATTGATCGAGTTAACAGAAAAAATGCCGTCGCCTTATGCCACGCTATTAGTAGTCAGTGCAGGTCTGTATTATGTGGCAGAAGTTCTGTCGCTTCAGATGAAGGATGAAGGGTACGGGGCATTTGCGCAGTTGTTTCAGACTAGCATGAAAGTAGTCATCATGACGTTGTGGCTACCGTATATCACGCAATTGATCGAGACGATTCACGCGTTCATTCCTTGGTGAACGAATCCTTACAATACTGAATGGACGAGGCATCTATGCTGAATTTTCTGCAGGAAAGTATCGCCGGTATCATCGGACCATTTTTCTTGTTGCTCATCATGTTGCTCCTAGCATCTCTCGTCGATTTCTTTCTTCCGGCGTTTCAAAAATGGACGAGGTTTCTGTTGCTGATTATGATCTTGGTCTTGCTAATTGAACCAGCGAGGGAGAGTTTTACGCAGATCCAGGTGATCACGCATACGATCGCTTCTTTATTCCTCGGGATGTATCCGTTAATTGCTGCAATGATTTTGGCATCCGGCGCGACGTTTGGCGTCTTGAATTTTCAACCCGCCTTGCTGTTGTTTGCGCAAGGAGCTGTCGTGTTTGCGGATAAGTTTCTGTTGCCAATATTGCTGACGGCGTTATTGTTCGATATCTTCACGCGATTGGTGCCGGAGATTCCGTTCACGAAAATGGCAGATCTACTGCGTACGTCATTGCTTGCAGTCGTTTCTGCGATGGTGGCAGCCTATTCCATCTTCATTACGGCAGGTGGTGCGCTTTCTTGGACGATGAATGGGGCGTTGAATGAACCGCTGAAGGAGTTGATCAAGCAGAATATTCCCGTCATCGGTTCGCTGTTGACGGATACGCTGGGATCGATCGGGCGTTATTCTTCCGGTGCGACGGCGTACATGAGTGTCTGGCTACTTGTATCGATTTGGACGATTGCGCTATTGCCGGCGGTGCGAATTCTTTGTATTGCGTTCTTATTTAGATGGACCGCAGCAATTATCGAACCGTTTTCACAAAAAGAAGTATGTGGGTTACTGGATGATATTGGTCGTACGTTGTTTGTGTTATGTGCCATTTCGTTTTTGCTGACATTCGCTTTCATCTATACGACGATTTTCATTGTGACGTTCATTAAACTCATGACGTTCGGGAAATGAGGCAAGTGTATGGAAGTATTTTTAGTGGGTCTAGCAAACTTGGTAGTGCTTGCGCTGATTATTCAGCTGCTAGCTAGCCAAGAGATGGAAAGAATGATTATTCCTTTGTGTAAAGTAGCGATCGGCATTTGGATTTTGCAATATTTTCTACAGTTCGCAAGTCATAAGTTACTGTGACGCTACATATTATGCAAATGTAGAATTCGTTTTGGTCAAGTCTCGTTGAGATGGTGATGGAACTATGGAAAAGCCCACAGGGAAACCCCGATTGATCATGATCGGTTTGATGGTTATGGTGGTTAGCGTTTTATACATCACCAGTACGGCGAATGTAGGAGGGGAGAAACAGAAAAAAGAAGAGAAACGCATGCTGTCAACACTTGAAGAAACACTTGAACAAATGGAAGGGCTAGGGAAAGTGACGGTTTATTTTCATTATGATGAAAAGGAAGAAGAGAGCCCGTTAGCTAATTACTTCTCAGTTTCATCCGATTCGAAAAACCAATCGCCACTACAGGGGTTGCTTGTCGTAGCGGAAGGGGCAGAAGATCCAGCTGTACGAAACGGACTTTCACAACTCTTAGCCAACGTCCTACAATTGCCTGAACATCGTATCGTCATCGTGGAAATGAAGAAAAGGGGGAATCAACATGAAAGCCAATAAACGAACAGTTTGGTTTTTAACATTACTCAGTCTAGTCGCAGTGATTTCAATCTACTACGTGAAGAATGAATCTCCAATGCCATTTGATGGAATTGCAATCTTCACGAAAGAAACAAAGGACGCAACGAAGTTACTCGAAAAGGAAGGCAAGTCGGAAGAAGTAAAGCCGGTATTTGCTGAATCGTATATTTTCCAGGATATGCGCATGGAGGTTCGCAATGAACGCAGCGAAACCGTGCAGCAGTTGACAGAAAAAATGACGTCCTCTGATTTCTCTGCTGAAGAGAAAAATGAAATTTTCAATGAAATTGCGGATTTAAGAAAAATAAGTTCGACAGAAGCACTGATGGAGATGCAAATTGCTGCGCTTGGTTACCCAGAGGTGTTTGTACGCGGAGAGGGTGATCGCGTCAACGTGACAGTGTTATCGAATGAAAGTCACTCACCGAAAATGGCCGCTGAAATCACACAGTATGTGATGTCGAGTTGGGATGGCGCACAAACTGTAAAAGTAGATTTCGCGGAAACAAAAGAATAATGATAAAAGGAAGTCCATGCGGCTTCCTTTTTTTGTATCTTAAAAAATATCGAACTCATACTATTTTCTATTTTCAGCATATGGGTAAACCGTCTATTCGACAATTGATAACGCATCGACACGATTTTAGTTTAATAGTCATAAAATTTGGAAACTAAACTGTATTTTTCAAGAATAATAGAATAATTTGTGTTTTAGCTATTCCATAATTGCGATAAAACGTCTATCATAGTATACGATAGGTAGAAAAATTAGTTAGGAGAATCAGTTATGTTGAAAATTCAAGAAATCCGCGAAATTATTAAGTTAATTGATCAATCATCCATCCAAAAGTTCACATTTGAATCAGATGGAGGGAAAATTAAACTAGAGAAAAATGATGGACAAGCCGTAACAACGGTTACTGAAGCACCTGCAGCACCGGCTCCAGTTCAGGCTCCAGCAGCACCTGTAGCGGTAGCAGCTCCAACTCCGGCTCCAGCACCTGAAGCGCCAGCAGCTGAAGTAGCGGCAGACGAAACATTACACAAAATTACATCTCCAATGGTTGGAACATACTATCAAGCTGCATCACCTGACGCAGAAGCATACGTTAAAAAAGGTGATAAAGTTACAGCTGAATCCATCGTTTGTATCGTAGAAGCAATGAAATTATTCAACGAAATCGAATCAGAAGTATCTGGTGAAATCGTTGAAATCTTAGTGCAAGACGGTCAACTAGTGGAATACGGACAACCTTTATTCCTTGTTAGAGAAAACTAAGGAGGAGTAACTAATGAAAAAAGTTTTAATTGCAAACCGTGGAGAAATCGCAGTACGGATTATTCGTGCATGTAAAGAAATGGGTATCAAAACTGTTGCTGTCTATTCTGAAGCAGATGCAGAGGCGCTACACGTTCAACTGGCAGACGAAGCAGTTTGTATCGGGCCACGTCTATCAACAGACAGCTATTTAAACTTCTCAAACGTCATCAGTGCTGCAAAAGCAACTGACTGTGACGGAATCCATCCTGGTTATGGTTTCCTTGCAGAGAACGCAAGCTTCGCAGAACTATGTGAAGAAGTAAATATCGAATTCATCGGGCCAACAGCGGCAGCGATTTCGAAAATGGGAACAAAAGATGTAGCGCGTAATACAATGGCGTCTGCAGGTGTTCCGATTGTTCCTGGTTCTGACGGCATCGTGGACGACGCAGATCATGCACTTGAAATCGCAAGAGGTCTTGGATTCCCAGTAATCATCAAAGCAACAGCTGGTGGTGGCGGTAAAGGAATTCGTGTGGCACGTGATGAAGACGAGCTAGTCAAAGGCGTTAAAATCACACAAAAAGAAGCGGCTGCGGCTTTCGGTAACCCAGGCGTTTATATAGAGAAATATATCGAAGTATTCCGTCACGTAGAAGTACAAGTACTTGCAGACAAGTATGGCAATGCGATTCACTTAGGTGAGCGTGATTGTTCTATACAACGCCGTATGCAAAAACTTGTCGAGGAAGCTCCATCTCCTGCGTTGACTCCTGAAATGCGTGCTGAAATGGGTGAAGCGGCTGTTAAAGCAGCTAAAGCTTGTAACTATCGTGGTGCGGGTACTGTAGAATTTATTTTTGATCATATTAATCAAAAGTTCTACTTCATGGAAATGAATACACGAATTCAAGTCGAGCATCCTGTAACAGAAATGATCACGGGAATCGATTTAATTCAACAACAGCTAAAAGTAGCTTCAGGCGAAGAATTAGCATTTAAACAAGAAGATATTAAATTCAATGGCTGGTCAATTGAATGCCGGATCAACGCAGAAAATCCTGAAAAGAATTTCATGCCATCTCCCGGTAAAGTAACGATGTACTTACCACCAGGCGGCTTTGGTGTACGTGTGGATTCAGCAGTATACCCAGGCTACACGATTCCTCCGTTTTACGACTCAATGGTCGCAAAATTGATCGTTCATGCGGATACGCGTGAGCAAGCGGTCGCTCGGATGAAACGTGCATTGGATGAATTCGTAGTAGAAGGCGTCCATACAACGATTCCTTTCCACGCGAATGTAATGGATAACGAAATCTTCCAGTCGGGTGATTTTGATACAAAGTTCTTAGAAAAGTACGACGTCATGAAATAATTGGAGGAGAAGTGTAATGGCTGATAAAACAAATGCATCGTTTGTCGGAATGACACCGTCTGGAGATGCTGCACTCGGACGAGTCCAACTCGCACCTGAAGTACTCGAAGTCATCATTGGCATCGCGACGTCGGAAGTGCGTGGCGTAATTGCCACCCAAGGAAAT
Organism: Sporosarcina sp. P17b; assembly: GCF_002743115.1. Lineage (NCBI taxonomy): Bacteria > Bacillati > Bacillota > Bacilli > Caryophanales > Caryophanaceae > Sporosarcina > Sporosarcina sp. P17b. The sequence goes on from NZ_PDYP01000005.1 coordinate 53,786, forward strand.
TTTGCGACAGGCGTTGCGGAAAAGTTGGGTAAGGTAATGTACGGTAAAGGTGTAAAGACCGAATGGGCAGACGAAGGACTAAAAATCGATGTGTATTGCATTATCGAGTATGGCCATTCCATCCCTACGATTGCTACGGAAATTCAAAGTGAAATCCGCCAAGCGATTTATCATATGACTTCGCTTCAGACGCATGAGGTAAATGTCCATATAACAGGCATTCATTTCGAAGACTGAACGGTTTTTTTGAATGAAATTATAACTGAAGACAAACCTCCTACTGATCGTGGGGGTTGTCTTCGGTTTTTTTGTGATGGTTGTAGTTTTTTAGTTTTATAGGCAGGAGATGTGGCGGGCTATGAGCGGTTGAATGTTGTCTATGATCACTCCAGCGAATCTTATGAGCGCTTGCCGACCGTAATAGAGCACTCAGCACTTGCTATAGAGCGGTCAAGAGTGTTCTATGAGCACTTAATCGAATCTAAGAGCGAATCCGTTTATTGGTCTTCATCGCAAGCCCATGGGAAAGCGTACACCTAGAACGTCGATCCATGTTGCCTTCAACCGTAACCACTATGCTACGTCAATGAATTTATGAACAACTTGACCAAAAATGCAAACTGGTGACATAAAATCGCTTGATTCTACTAGTTCTTTTCCTGCCTTTTGTGCTATCATTAGGTTTTGAAGATGAGCGGTAGAGGAGATAACGATTATGAAACGACGAGAAGCACGTGAAAAAGCAATTCAAACGCTGTTTCAGCTAGACAATAGTGAGATGAACGTGGACGAAGCGATAGGTTATATCGTGGAAACACCACTGGATTCATTCTACGAACAACTAGTTCGAGGTACAGCGGAACATTTGACAGAAATCGACAGTGAAATCACAAATAAATTGGAAAACTGGACCATCGACAGATTGCCGAAGATCGAACGTACAGTGTTACGATTGGCTGTCTATGAACTGCTTCATAATGAAGAAGTTCCGAATCGGGTCATCATGAACGAAGCGATTGAGCTATGTAAGACGTTCGGTGACGAAAAGTCGGGCCGTTTTGTTAATGGGGTACTTTCTAAATTTAAGTAACCGAAATCGTCACTACTAGTAGCAAGCTTGAGCTCGATCAACTTTCAATACAAATAAAAAAGTTTGGTGGGAAAATCATGTCTAGTAAAAAGATTGATGGAAAAGCAATAGGACAAGAAATCCGAAATGAACTAAAAGAAGAAGTCGCTTCTTTAGTAGCACAAGGGGTTCAACCTGGTCTAGCTGTTATTTTAGTTGGAGAAAATCCAGCATCTGAAACTTACGTGAGAAACAAAGAAAAATCCAGCAAGGAAGCCGGTATGAAATCCGTGCTCACTAAATTGCCCGACACCGTGTCAGAACAAGAACTGTTGGCTGAAGTGGAAAAACTCAACCAAGACGATACGATTGATGGTATTTTGGTGCAATTGCCGTTGCCTAAGCATATTGACGAAAACAAAGTCATCCGCGCGATCAGTCCTGAAAAAGACGTCGACGGATTCCATCCGATGAATGTCGGTAAAATGTTGATTGGTCAAGAAACGTTTTTGCCATGTACTCCATACGGCATCATGCAGTTGCTTGAACGATCAAACGTAGATATTGCGGGCAAACACGCGGTGATTATTGGTAGAAGTAATATTGTAGGGAAGCCGATGGGACAACTGCTGTTACAAAAAGATGCAACGGTTACGTATTGCCACTCCCGTACAGATGATTTGAAGAAATTTACGTTACAAGCGGATATTTTAATTGTCGCTATTGGAATGGCTAAATTCATTACAGGTGATTACATCAAAGAAGACGCAGTGGTTATTGACGTCGGTATGAACCGTGATGAAAACGGTAAGCTATGTGGGGACGTTGATTATGAATCAGCGGAGAAGCAAGCGAGCGCTATTACACCGGTACCAGGTGGAGTAGGTCCGATGACGATTACGATGCTATTGAAAAATACTGTCGAAAGTGCGGAGAATAAATTAAAGGCACGTACGCAAAATAAGTAATTCTAAACGAGAGACGCTCTTCATGAGCGCCTCTCTATACATAAAAGGGCAGGTGACGGAAACATGTCCAATCAAACTTTTTTAACCGTTCAAGCGCTAACAAAATATGTCAAACGTAAATTTGACGCAGATCCTCATTTGCGAAATGTTTATGTAAAAGGTGAATTGTCGAACGTTAAATTGCATCCGTCCGGCCATATTTACTTTACGTTGAAAGACGATAAGACGAGAATCCAGGCGGCCATGTTCCGTTCTCGTTCCAATACACTTCAATTTAAGCCTGAAAATGGTATGAATGTACTGATCACAGGTGATGTGACGGTATTTGAAACGGCAGGATCGTACCAGCTCTATGTACAAACGATGGAGCCAGACGGTATCGGGGCGCTGTACCTAGCTTTTGAACAGTTGAAAAAGAAGCTTCAGCAAGAAGGATTGTTTGAAGAACGATTCAAGCAACCCATTCCGCAAGTACCTCAACGAATCGGTATTATTACTGCTGAATCGGGTGCTGCATTACGTGATATGTACTCGACGATCAATCGACGCTTTCCGATGGCAGAGATGCACTTATTCCCAGCTCTTGTGCAAGGTCGTACCGCAGTCCCTTCGATTGTCAAAGCAATTGAACAAGCGAATCGCATGGCGAACGTGGATGTGTTGATTGTGGGGCGGGGCGGTGGCTCTATAGAAGACTTATGGGCATTTAACGAAGAAGATGTGGCGCGTGCTATTTTCTCCAGTCGCATTCCGATCATCAGTGCAGTAGGACACGAAACGGATACGACAATTGCAGATTTTGTTGCGGATTTACGTGCACCTACGCCGACTGCAGCAGCTGAGATGGCCGTTCCGGACCAACTCCAATTATTCCAACATCTGAAAAATCAACAGCGGTCCATCTATATGGCTGCACAAACATTGATTAAGCAGTTGAATAAGCGGTTAGAAACAGCTCAAGCTGCCTATCCACTTCAATATCCGGATCGGCTATATCGACCGTTTATCGAGAAAATTGATGGCCTTGAAGATCGATTGCATCGTAGCAGTGTCGCCATCGTCCAAGGGAAACGGATGAATTTTGATCGCTTATATGCGGGTTTTCAGTACAACACACCCATTCGACGCATCCAGCTTGAACAGCAACAGACAAAACAATTGGACATGCGTTTGAACCGTGCAGCACAGCAAACAATTACACATCGTCAGCAGCATTTTGTGTCATTGATGCGCATGATGCAAGCCCTGAATCCATTACAAGTGATGGAAAGAGGCTTTTCGATCGGTTATAAAGATGATGAAGTGATTAAATCCGTTCAAGATGTAGTGAGCGGTGATCACGTAACGCTTCAATTGGCGGACGGATCCATTTCTACTATTGTAAAAGAAATCATTCCAAAGGAGGTCGAGTAAGGATGGCAGAAGATAAAGAAATGCAATTCGAGCAGGCAATGCACCAGTTAGAAGAAATTGTACAGAAGTTGGAGGCTGGAGAAGCGCCTTTGGATGATACGATCACATTGTATAAACAAGGGATGGAGCTCTCCGCCTATTGCCAGAAAAAATTACAAAATGCAGAAAAACAATTGATTCGCATGATTGATCAAGAGGGTAATGAATCTTCATTTGATCCGACAGCAGGTGAGCCGAATGAATGAGAAACTACAAGCTTTTGTCGATAAAATGATTCCGGAAATTGAACGGGAATTAACGAATCAATTAGCGAAGCCTGATATTCCGGCTGCTTTGCACGAGTCCATGACGTATTCCATCGCTGCGGGCGGGAAGCGTATTCGTCCTTTACTCGTTATGGCTGTGTTACATGATCTGAATAAAGATTCGGCAGATGCATTGAAAGTGGCAGCTTCTGTCGAATTGATACATACATATTCATTGATCCATGATGATCTACCTTGCATGGATGACGATGATTTCAGAAGAGGAAAACCTACGAACCATAAAGTGTATGGAGAAGATGTGGCGACACTTTCTGGAGACGCTATGCAAGCAATGGCATTTCAGGCGCTCGCGGACCTTCGTGAAACACCACCTTCTGCTGCGATTGAACTCGTTGGGTTACTCGCGAAAGCTTCAGGTGCACAAGGGATGGTCAAAGGACAGGTCCTTGACATGAAAGGTGAACATCAATTATTACCTTTAGCTGAATTAGAGGAAGTTCATATTCATAAAACAGGCGCATTACTCTCATACTGTATTGAAGCAGGCGCTGTACTAGCACAAGCTTCAGCAGAACAACGCGAGCAACTAAACCGTTTTTCTCGCAACATTGGATTAGCTTTCCAAATACAAGACGATATTTTGGATGTTACCGCTACGACCGAGCAATTAGGTAAGCCGGCAAATAGTGATACATCAAGCGAAAAGTCGACGTATCCTTCATTACTTGGACTAGACGGAGCGCGTGAACAATTAAAAGCGCGTCATGAAGAAGCCCTAGATGCGTTACAGTCTATTGGATTAGAAGAGTCAGTTTTGCGTTTGTTAGCGGATTACATCATTGAGCGAAATATGTAATTTGAAACCGTTATATTTGTGTCGTACGTTGTTACTGTTATAATGTAGAAACAAACTACAGCTACTTGATTTGATGAACAATAAATAGCGCGTACGAATGGAAAGACCTACTTACTAGATGAAGGTGTGTGATCATGATGGATCTAACAACGATTACCAATCCATCTTTTATAAAAGAGCTCGATAAAGAACAATTGGAAGCATTGGCGGCAGATATTCGTCATTTTTTGATTGAGAATTTATCGGTGACTGGCGGGCATATCGGGCCGAATCTGGGTGTTGTCGAATTAACGATTGCATTGCATAAAATATTCGACAGTCCAACCGACAAGTTTTTATGGGATGTAGGACATCAGTCATATGTCCATAAAATTCTGACGGGCCGAGCTGGCGAGTTTGATACTCTTAGAAAATATAAAGGATTGAGCGGATTCCCTAAAATGGCGGAGAGCATACATGATGTATGGGAAACCGGCCATAGTTCAACATCTTTGTCAGCGGCTATGGGAATGGCGGTTGCACGAGATATTAAAAAGGAAAATAGTTTTGTCATCCCGATCATTGGTGATGGAGCTTTGACTGGCGGTATGGCGCTTGAAGCATTGAACCATATCGGTCACGAAAAGACGAATCTCACGGTCATTCTAAATGACAATGAAATGTCTATTGCTCCAAACGTTGGTGCATTGCATTCGATACTTGGAAAATTACGTACGGCTGGAAAGTATAATAACGTTAAAGACGAACTGGAATTCTTGTTGCGTAAAATCCCAGCAGTAGGCGGCAGAGTCGCGACAGCTGCGGAACGTGTGAAAGACAGTTTGAAATATTTGGTAGTTAACGGAGTCTTCTTTGAGGAGCTTGGATTCACGTATTTAGGACCGATTGATGGCCATGACTTTGTGGAATTGGAGCGTTCTCTTCAATATGCGAAGAAAATGGAAGGACCGGTATTACTTCATGTGATTACGAAAAAAGGTAAAGGGTATAGCCCAGCTGAGTTAGATAAAATCGGTACATGGCATGGTACGGGGCCTTATAAGATCGAAACGGGAGATTTTGTGAAATCCCCTGTAAAAGGTCCTGCTTGGAGTGCGTTGATTTCTGAAACAGTGCGTAAATTGGCGAGAAAAGATCGACGCATTGTCGCGATTACGCCTGCAATGCCTGTCGGATCAAAACTTGAATCTTTCGCTGCAGAATTCCCAGATCGATTCTTCGATGTAGGAATTGCCGAGCAACATGCGACGACGATGGCAGCAGGACTTGCCGCGACTGGAATGAAACCGTTCCTAGCGATTTATTCGACATTCTTACAGCGAGCATACGATCAAATGTTGCATGATGTGACACGTCAGAAGCTCAATGTCTTTATAGGTATTGACCGTTCGGGACTTGTTGGTGCGGATGGAGAAACACATCACGGTGTATTTGACATTGCGTTCTTGCGTCATTTGCCAAACTTGGTCATCATGATGCCAAAAGACGAGAATGAAGGTCAACATATGGTGAAGACCGCTATCGATTATGATGAGGGCCCAATCGCTCTTCGTTTCCCACGTGGAAATGGTTATGGTGTACCGATGGATGAAGAGCTTCATACGATTTCAATTGGTACGTGGGAAGTTTTGCAAGAAGGTGAAGACGCGACGATCTTGACATTTGGAACTACAATTCCAATGGCGTTCGCTGCGGCTGAACAACTAAAAGCACAAGGCAAACATGTCGCGGTTGTGAATGCGCGTTTCATTAAGCCTATGGATACGGATTTACTAGATGAGCTATTTTCGAAAGGTAAACCGATCATTACGATTGAAGAAGCTGTACTTGCTGGAGGATTCGGCAGTGGTGTAATGGAATATGCAGAACAAGTCGGTCATACAGGTACGATCTTTGAGAGAATCGGAATTCCGGATGAATTCATTGAACACGGCGGTGTGGATAAATTATTAATTGAAGTCCATATGACACCAGATCATGTGGCGGAAGTAACTGCAGCGGCTATTAAGCAGGCAGCGGAAAGAGAAAGAGTATGAGTGGTGCACCTGTGAAAAAAGAGAGAGTGGATGTATTGCTTGTGGAGCGTGGTTTGACAGAATCACGTGAGCAAGCAAAACGTTCCATCATGGCGGGACTTGTATACACTGATACGTCTAGAATTGAAAAAGCAGGAGAGAAAATCGCGGTTGATGCGCCATTGACTGTAAAGGGTCCTGCGATTAAATATGTAAGTCGTGGTGGCTTGAAATTGGAAAAGGCATTGGTGTCTTTTCCTATTTCCGTGAAGGAAAAGATTGTTCTCGATATCGGTGCTTCGACAGGCGGCTTTACAGATTGCGCACTACAAAACGGAGCGAAACATTGTTACGCGCTAGATGTAGGGTATAATCAGCTCGCTTGGAAGATCCGACAGCATGATCAAGTGACCGTGATGGAGAGACAGAACTTCCGTCATGCGACTGTAGATATGTTTACAGAAGGGTTACCGGAAGCTGCGACAATCGACGTTTCATTCATTTCGTTATCACTAATTTTGCCTGCTCTAAAGAAAATTATTGTACCAGGCGGACAAGTTGCGGCGCTCGTAAAACCACAATTTGAAGCGGGTAAAGATAAAGTCGGTAAAAAAGGGATTGTCCGTGATCCTGCTATCCATCTTGAAGTCTTGGAAAAGATTGCTAAGATGGCGGTGGCGGAAGGATTTTCAGTAAAAGGGGCTACCTATTCGCCTGTTACAGGTGGAGAAGGCAATATAGAGTTCTTGTATTATTTAGTAGCTGAAGACGAAGCGACAACTGATTTCACGACAGATGACTTTAAAAATTTAGTCAAACAGGCTCATAATGATTTAACATAACGCGCAATGAGTTGCGCGTTTTTTATATGATTAGTATACTTTTGTTTATGAACCCAAGACGATCGGAGTGAATGAAATTGAATAAAGGACAACGGCATCTACGTATTAGAGAGATTATTACAAATCATGAAATCGAGACACAGGATCAATTGGTCGAAAGTCTGAAAGATGCTGGAGCAGATGTCACGCAAGCTACAGTTTCGCGTGATATTAAAGAAATGCACTTGATTAAAGTACCTTCTCCGTCAGGGAATTATAAATATAGCCTACCGCCGATCCACCGCTATAATACGGAAGAGAAATTGAAGCGTATGCTAGAAGACGCGTTTGTCGGAATCGATAGTGCAAGTCACTTCATCATGCTGAAAACGCTTCCCGGTAATGCGCAGGCAGTAGGGTCGCTTGTCGACAACTTGGACTGGGATGAAATGCTTGGAACGATTTGCGGCGACGATACATGCTTGATCATTTGCCGTGAAGAATCTCAAACAGAGTATGTAAAAGATAAACTATTATCAATGCTATAAGTGAGGTGAGGATTTCTTTGTTAAGCGAACTTTCGATTAAAAACTTTGCTATTATTGAACAACTTGAAATCGCATTTGACGACGGATTAACGGTGTTGACCGGTGAAACAGGTGCCGGGAAGTCAATTATCATCGATGCTGTCCAACTACTCGCTGGTGGCCGTGGATCACAAGAATTCATTCGTCATGGTGCAAAAAAAGCTGAGCTTCAAGGACTTTTCACTATCGATCAAAATATCAAAGCCGTGTCAGAGAAATTGACGGAATTTGGCATCGATACAGAAGAAGGTATTGTAATTTTACGTCGAGATATTAGTGCTAGCGGGAAATCCGCTTGCCGTGTCAATGGTAAACTCGTAACGATTGCTATATTGCGTGAGATTGGTTCTTTGCTAATCGATATTCACGGACAGCATGAAAATCAAGAATTGATGAATGAAAAGCGCCATATTCATTTGCTGGATTTCTTTATTGGTGAGCCAATTGAGCGAGCTATGTCGACCTATACCGAACTTTATGATAAATATAAAAAACTTCAGCAACTTATTGCTACGAAAACGCAAGACGAACAACAAATCGCACAAAAAATTGATCTGTACAAGTTCCAATTGGAAGAAATCGACGCGGCTAATTTAATCGTCGGCGAAGAAGAAGCACTGGAGTCTGAACGTGTGAAGCTCCAGCACTTTAACCGTCTATTTGATCGCTTGAACACATCATATGAAGCATTATCGCTGGAATCGCACGGTCTTGACTGGGTTGGTAATTCGATGAGTGATCTTGAAGAAGCTGCGTCAATTGATGAAGAGCTAAAAACTATATCTGAAACGGTCAATTCGTCATTTTATGCGCTACAAGATGTCTCGCATGATTTAAAACGAATGATTGATGGCATGGAATTCCAGCCGGATCGATTGGAATTTGTCGATGATCGATTGGCATTATTTTTGACATTGAAGCGTAAATACGGCAAATCGTTAGAAGATATTTTGATTTATCGCGATAAGATTGCTGATGCACTCGATCAACTTGTCAATCGTGACGAAAGATTGCATCAAAATCAGGAATTGTTGGCACAATACGTAGAAGATCTCGAAATTGAAGCGAATGAATTATCTATTATTCGTAAAAAAGCGGCGCTGTCTCTCGAAAAAGGGATTGAAGAGCAACTAAAACAATTATATATGGAAAAAGCGACATTCAAAGTACAAATTAGTCAAAAACAGCCGCATCAATTTGACGCCAATGGATTTGACGAAGTGGTGTTTATGATTTCCACGAACTTGGGTGAACCACTCAAACCGTTAGTACGAGTGGCGTCGGGTGGCGAATTATCTCGAATGATGTTAGCGTTAAAAACTATTTTTTCTCAACATCAAGGTGTGACATCGATTATTTTCGATGAAGTGGATACGGGTGTGAGCGGACGTGTAGCACAATCCATTGCTGAAAAAATTTCCATGATCTCTAGCCATTCACAAGTGTTATGTATTTCGCATTTACCACAAGTAGCTGCAATGGCCGATCATCACTATTTGATTAAAAAAGATGTGCATGATGGTCGGACAACTACGGCAATTCATGATGTTATGCAAAGAGAACGTACGGAAGAATTATCGCGTATGCTTTCAGGTGCAGAAATTACGACTTTAACGCTTCAGCATGCAGAAGAATTATTAGTATTAGCTGAACAGCGCAAACAGGAATTTCGTAAATAAAGTGTAATGTACAAGGTTTTCCATGGGAATGGGTACTGTTTATTTTACCCTTTCATACTTTCCCGACGAAAGGACATACCAAAGGTATATTTCGTTGAGGAGGTGAAACATGGGATGGAATAAATCTTTCAAAACACTTTTAGCTCTTGTCTTGATGCTCTGCCTTGTGCCTGGAATTTCATTAGCCGAAGAAGAAACGCTCATTCCAATGGGAGACTCCATTGGTATTCAAATGGATTTGAGCGGGATTTATGTAACGAGTGACGTTAAGATTGATCAGCAGGAATGGCTGAAAAAAGGCGATATTATTCGCCAATTGAACGGTAACGATATGAAGCAACTTGTTAATTTTGAACGTGCTGTGCAAAAGGACAGCGCTACGATGATGCTCGACATTTTGCGAAATGGTAAACACGAAACCATTCAAGCAGATCGGTCGCTCATTAAGCGCGCCACACCCTTCCTTAAGGACCGAACGGAAGGTACCGGAACATTAACTTACGTCGACCCGAAAAGTGGAACATACGGAGCGCTGGGACACCAGATCATTGATAGTACGTTACAGTCTGCTCCGCCGTTTGAAAAAGGCGCCATTTATTTATCGGAAATTAGTCAGATTAAGAAAAGTTCTCCAGGATTTCCGGGATATAAAATTTCCTCCATTATTGATCAGAATAAGTTCCTCGGAAATATTCAAATCAATAATGTGTATGGAATATTTGGTAATTGGAAAAATGCATACAATAAAGTATTGGCTGAACCCCTTGAAATTATGCAGCCGTTTGAATTGATGATCGGTCCAGCAGAAATATTTACTACGGTGGAAGGTTCTACTGTAGAGAAATTCACCATCCAAATTACGAAGATAGAAGAAGAACAATTCCAAATCCAAGTAACTGACAAAAAATTACTGAGTAAGACGGGTGGGATCTTGCAAGGAATGAGCGGGAGCCCCATTATCCAAAGCGGTAAATTTGTCGGAGCCATTACGCATATGTTTGTGGACGAGCCGGAAAAAGGGGCCGCGCTTTTCCTGAAAACGATGCGAACAAATGAAAAGTAAAAAAAAGCAGCCTGTGCGTAAAAATGCACAGGCTGTTTTTTCGTATATGTGTTCGATACGAAGAAAAGCGAAGAAAGTCGAAATAGGTAGAAAGCATCGTTCATAAGTAACATTTCATCCAAATTTTTAAGATAAAGTAGTAATTACCAAAAATATGACTTACGATAATAAGAGAAAAACAGCGGGAAAACGAAATGTATCGCCGATCTTAAATCAGGGGGAATGGGTAATGGAAAAAGTGAAAGTGGCAATTGCTGACGATAATAAAGAACTTGTGAAAACGATGATGTCTTATTTTGAAAAGCACGACGAAATAGAGGTAATTTGGACAGCGAATAATGGGCAAGTGTGCTTGACAATGTTAGAAGAAGAGCGTCCTGACATTTTATTGTTGGATATTATCATGCCACATCTTGACGGTATTGGGGTGCTGGAGACGTTGAATGAGACGAATAAAATGGGGGATATGCAAATCATGATGTTGACGGCATTTGGACAGGAAAATGTCATGTCACAAGCCGCAACTCTTGGTGCTTCGTATTTCATGTTAAAGCCTTTCGAATTCGACCGACTGATCGGGCAAATCTTCAAGGCAGCCGGGAAGCCGAAGAATACTATGCCTACGTTTGTCGTGCAGGAATCTCCACAGCAAACAGGTGTCGTGACGCAAAAGGTGCTCGATACTGCGATTACGTCGATGATCAAAGAAATCGGCGTGCCCGCCCATATTAAAGGTTACGCGTTTTTACGCGAAGGCATACAGATGGTGTATAGTGATGTGGAATTGCTTGGTTCCGTCACGAAGATTCTGTATCCGGATATCGCGAAGAAGTACAATACGACACCGTCTCGCGTCGAACGGGCGATTCGCCATGCGATTGAAGTGGCGTGGAACCGTGGAAATTATGACTTGATTTCGAAGACGTTCGGTTATACGGTGCATCATTTGAAGAGCAAGCCGACGAATAGCGAGTTCATTGCAATGATTGCGGATAAGATCCGTTTGGAGCATATGGTGAGCTAACGTAGTGAAAAAATAAATAAGGAATGACGTAAACCAACTAATCGGGTGTGTTAGTTGGTTTTCATTTGTTGAGGTTGAGGAGTGTAATGTGTTGGGGTAGGGGATTTGCGCTTCGGAGGGGACGCGTTCCGGAGGGCGGGCGGTGAACCACACCCCTGCGCTGCGCTCCGGCGGGTGTTTCACCTGTCCCGCTGATCCTCTCGGAGTCGCCCCTCCTACGCTACAATCCCTTGCATTGTAAGTAGAAGATACTTTTTGTTGCGCATTAAAATAAGTGTTGTAATCGATTTTGAACTGTAGGACTTGGATCTAAAGAAGTTAAAACAGAACAATAATTCACATACTACCTACAGTGAGTTATATAAGTACTACCACTATCAATGTAGGATGGAAGCGGAAGCTGGCGGCGAAGTGCAAGGATGTGCTCCTAACGCTTCGCTTGTACTCGCAAAAGCCGTCCTTCGTTACGGCTCTTCCCGCAGGATCAGCTCGAAAGGAGAGACAACCAAAAGGGAGCTTGCGACCTGTTTGGCTCACCGAGAGCCTATGGGAAAGCGTCCGCCAGCTGGAGCTTCTATCCCATCGTACTTACTAAGTAACTCACCTCTTTTAAGTATTTGATCTTGACCTAAACTATGCAATAAGCGAATCTAGGAATAAAGTCAGTATTTTTATATAGCACAATGAAAAAGAGCGAATGCTGTGAGGAATGGCTTATTTACATGGGTTAAACGCAAAAAGTGCTATCTCTAGCGCGCTGGTATCTTCTATACTAGTAAATAAAGAGGGAGGGATTTCGTTGTTAGTAGAGAATGATTACTTTGATCTTCTAGAAGTGAACAATACTATCATGATGAACACCAAAAAAGCGGGATATCCACTAAAGTCATTTGACGCGCTGGCTGCCGATATTCCTAGGCTGAAACTGAACTCATTCAAGGAGCTGATGAAAGCTCTTCAAACGGTGGGCGTGCATGAGATCGGCACGTATTCCGCTCCTTGTGAAGTATATATATCACCAAGCAAAATGAAGGTGGAACTGTATATTCATGCAACAAACGAAGAGTTTCTTAAAGATAAGGAACAATTTTTGAAACAAGCTGAAGAATTGCTTGACCAAAAAGAAGTAAACTATGACAAAGAGAGTCTGCTTGGCTTGGCGTATCTACCAAGTAATCCGATGGTTATTGCAGTAGGCAAAGAACCCGTTAAAGGGGAGAGCGCACAAGTCGAGTATATCGCGATGCCGGACCGTAAACCGAATCTTCGTGAGGACGGTTCTGTCGATCACTATGAACTGAACTTCGTGACATCGATTGCGAAAGATGAATGGTTAGGGGAAAAGACGCCTGCTAAAGAAGGATTTGAAGGTCATAACGTTTTTGGTGAACCGATAGCGGCTAAAAAAGGCGAGGACATTAAATTGGTCTATGACCGTAAATCGGTCGGAGAGTTTGAAGAAGACGGAAAGATCGTCTTGCGTGCTTTACATGGCGGTGCCTTGGAAGAACTGAACGGTGCAATCAGTGTCGGTAAGCAACTAATCATTCCGGATGATGTAGGTACCAAAACGGGTTCAATTACATTTGACGGATCTGTGCGTGTAATGGGAACGGTCTCAGCTGGCTTTTCTGTCAATGCGACAGGGGATATTTCCATCGAAGGAAAAGAAGGCGTGACAAACGCCAAGGAAATCTATTCTGAAGAGGGCGATGTCTATATTAAAGGCGGCGTGTTCGGTGGAGGAGAAACGATTATCAAGGCAAAGAAAAACGTATTCGTGAAACATGCGAATAATTGTAAAATCTATGGAGAGCAAGTCAATGTCGGTCTCTATTCACTTGGCTCTGAACTATACGGGAACCATATTTGTGTCGATAAACATAAAGGCCGCATCATCGGTGGTCTTGCGGAGGCACTATTTTCTATCGAATGTGCAACGGTCGGAAATAACTCTGAGCGTTTGACGAAACTGATTGTCAAAGGGGTTAATAAAGAACTGGAGCTCGAAGAAATTCAACAATTGGCAGAAAAGCTAAAAACTGAGCACGAAGAACTGAAGAAAATCCGGCTGACGCTTGATAAAATGTCAAGTATCAAAGCAAGTCTTCCGGAAGGCCAGTTTGACATGCTAGAAAAGACCTTGCAAGCAAAGCAACAACAAATTATGTCGCTCGATCAAACAGTTAAAAATAAGTTGCAGCTCGTGCAAGTAGCTAGCACACCTAAAATAGAAATCACACGCGAGGCACATCCGGGCGTGCAGATAGTAATAGGTGGTAAAGTTAGTATGTTGAATCGTATAACGAAAGGCGTTTTCGAATTAACGAGCGAAGGAGTATTGAATGTCTGACAGTCAAATTTTTGCCCACCGCGGTGCTTCTGGAAATTATTTTGAAAATACGATGCGTGCATTTTGGGGAGCCGTACAAAAAGGTGCGGATGGAATTGAATTGGATGTTCAACAGACGAAGGACGGACAACTGGTCGTTATTCACGATAATGAGTTATTGCGTCTTGCTGGGATTGACCAGCGCATTGATCAATTGACATCGCAGGAACTGCAACACATCAAAATTGGCAAAAGCGGATATCGCCGAATGTTTGGCCATTCCATCCCTGCGTTATTTGATGTGGTTTCTTTCTGTGCGGAGCATAACTTAGCACTAAATGTCGAATTAAAGGAAACGGTGTACGGGCAAGCTGCTGTACTAGAACAAATACTTCATTACGTAGAACCGTTATCAGCCGTACATCTTTCATCCTTCGATTATGAAACAGTGCGTTTAGTAAAAGAGCTGGATCGTATCGTGGAGACTGCTTTATTACTCCGAAAAAAATCGGTCGACTGGCAGAATCTTGCTTCGTATGATGTCGATGCATTTCATTTTCATAAGCGATTATGGAAAGACCCGTATAAAAGTCACTTGATTGAAAGTGGAAAGACGTTGCGGATGTATGGAATAACGGGGACGGAATCGTTTTTATCCGAGACACCTGAAGTAACGGGTTGGATTACAGATTATCCTAAACGTGTCCGCAAAAAAATAAAAGGGCCAAGGTAACTGCTGTACCTTGGTCCTTTTATTTCAAGTCCTTTTTAAATCTGTCAGCTGCTCGTCCACTTCTACGATCGCGGCGCAATAAGAAGCCTGCAAAAAATCCAAGACCCGCGGCAAATAGTATGAATCCGCCTAAAAATTGCATCCAAATGAATGGGAATGGCGAAAATAAATGGCCGAACAAGGAATCACGCATTAGTTTTATTCCCAGAGCCGCTGCAATCCCTGG
Source organism: Sporosarcina sp. P17b (assembly GCF_002743115.1). Classification (NCBI taxonomy): domain Bacteria; kingdom Bacillati; phylum Bacillota; class Bacilli; order Caryophanales; family Caryophanaceae; genus Sporosarcina; species Sporosarcina sp. P17b. The sequence continues at coordinate 68,838 of NZ_PDYP01000005.1, forward strand.
AATTAACAGCACAATAAACGCAGCAAGACGCACCATATGATTCAACCCCTTACTTATTTAATTTTACCGTGTGGTCATAGATTGTCAAGGACTCTGCCATCATGTACGATATAGGTAGATGGTTTATAAACACCCCGTGAGAATGATGTCCAAAATGTGTCAGAGTTGCATTCTCGCCACAAGAAATTTAGAATCAGTACCATACGCACGAATCTTTAAAGTCTTTTACTAGCCTGGAGGGATATTGATGGAATTATTTACGTACATGGAAGATCACGACTATGAGCAACTGGTACTTTGTTACGACAAGACATCCGGATTGAAAGCAGTAATCGCGATTCACGATACGACGCTTGGACCAGCACTTGGTGGCGCACGCATGTGGACATATGCAAGCGAAGACGCAGCTATTGAAGATGCATTGCGTTTAGCTAAAGGCATGACGTACAAGAACGCTGCGGCTGGTTTGAACCTTGGTGGTGGAAAGACAGTTATTATTGGAGATCCTAAAACAGATAAAAACGATGAGCTTTTCCGTGCATTGGGTCGTTACATAGAAGGTCTAAACGGACGATATATTACAGCAGAAGACGTAGGGACAACTGAATACGATATGGACATGATCTACTTGGAAACAAATTTTGTTACAGGTATCTCTTCAGGAGAAGGTACTTCAGGAAATCCATCCCCCGTTACTGCACTCGGTATCTACAAAGGAATGAAAGCCGCTGCGAAAGAAGCATTTGGCGATGATTCACTTGAAGGCAAGACGATCGCAGTTCAAGGCGTTGGAAACGTAGCTTACACAATGTGTGAGTACTTGCATGCTGAAGGCGCGAAGTTAATCGTTACGGACATCAATGAAGCAGCAATACAGCGTGCAGTAGACGCATTTGGTGCAACAGCTGTTGCGCCGGACGATATTTATTCACAAGAAGCTGATATTTTTGCTCCATGTGCTCTCGGTGCAGTCATCAATGACGAAACGATTCCACAACTGAAAGTAAAAGTAGTTGCAGGTTCTGCCAATAACCAATTGAAAGAGCCAGAGCACGGTGATCGCTTGCATGAAATGGGGATCGTCTATGCTCCAGATTACGTTATCAACTCAGGCGGCGTGATCAACGTAGCGGACGAATTGATCGGCTACAATAAAGCTCGGGCACTAAAGCGTGTAGAAGGAATTTACGACACAATCTTAAAGATTTTTGCTATCTCTAAACGCGACGGTATTCCATCCTATCAGGCTGCTGATCGTTTGGCAGAAGAGAGAATTGCAAGAGTTGGTGCAACAAGAAGCACATTCTTGCGCAGTGAAAAAAGTATTATATCAAATAAGTAAGTTACAGTAAGAGTCATAGCGGTAGGCGGGAGATACCTGCCCACCGCTTCACTCGCCTGTTCATTTTTATGTGAATGCTGTAAGCGAAAGGAGTCCTTTGCGTTGAGTAAAGAATATGATGTAGTAATTTTAGGCGGGGGAACTGGCGGATATGTTGCGGCCATTCGCGCGGCTCAACTAGGTTTGACAACAGCCATTGTAGAAAAATCCAAGCTCGGCGGTACGTGTTTGCACAGCGGGTGTATTCCGAGTAAAGCGATGCTGAAAAGTGCGGAAGTCTATCGCGTGACACGTGAAGAGGCGAATGAATTTGGCGTGAATACTGGTGACGTTTCACTGGACTTCTCACAAGTACAAAAACGTAAAGGTAAAATCGTTGATCAATTGCATGCAGGAATTGAAGGCTTAATGAAAAAAGGAAAGATCGATGTCTATCACGGAACGGGTAGAATACTAGGGGCTTCTATTTTCTCTCCAATGCCTGGAACTATTTCCGTGGAAATGGACGACGGTGAAGAGAATGAGATTTTAATTCTTAAAAACCTCATAATTGCAACTGGATCGAAACCAAGATCATTACCAGGACTCGAAGTGGACGAGAAATCCGTAATGACATCCGACGGAGCTTTATTAATGAATGCGCTTCCATCTTCAATTACGATCATCGGCGGGGGCGTCATCGGTATTGAATGGGCGTCTATGCTAGTGGATTTCGGTGTGGATGTAACGGTGCTCGATCGTCTTGACGAGATACTAGCGACAGAGGATAAAGAAGTTGCGGTTGCTATGCATAAAGCGCTCAAAAAGCGTGGTGTGAAATTCATTTTAGGTGCAGAGATTTTAACAGATTCATTGCAGAAAAATGATAGTGACGTGACGATTTCCTATAAACTTGGTGATGAAGAGCAATCTATCACGAGTGAGAAAATGATGGTGTCTGTTGGACGCGCTCCAGTTATCCAAGATATTGGTTTGCAAAACACAGATATTCAAGTCGATAAGGGCTCGATTCAAACGAATACACATTATCAAACAAAAGATGACCATATATATGCAATCGGTGACGTGATTGGTGGACTTCAACTGGCACATGTGGCAGAACACGAAGGATTGCACGCAATCGAACATATTGCTGGAAAACGACTAGATCCGATGAATTATGATCTGGTACCACGCTGTGTTTATTCGTATCCTGAAACGGCGGCAGTTGGCTTGACGGAGCAACAAGCGAAAGATCAAGGGTTCGATGTAAAAATCGGCAAGTTCCCGTTCAAAGCAAACGGCAAAGCATTGGTTAACGGTCATGCAGATGGTTTCGTCAAAATTATTGTGGACGAGCAGACAGATGATATTATCGGTGTCCATATGATGGGTTCGCATGTAACGGATCTAATTTCTGAAGCGGGCTTGGCGATGGTGATGAATGCAATTCCTTGGGAAATATCCTCGGCTGTCCATCCGCACCCGACATTATCAGAAGCGTTCAGTGAAGCGGCATTAGCAGTTGAAGGGCTAGCCATTCACATGTAAAGGAGGAAGTGGAATGAGTAATCGGCATATTGAATTGGGTTTGACAGATGAAGATGTGTTACAGATGTACGAGACGATGCTGATGGCACGTCGTTTAGATGAGAGAATGTGGTTACTGAATCGCGCGGGGAAAATTCCATTCGTCATTTCTTGTCAAGGACAGGAAGCTGCGCAAGTAGGGGCTTCATTCGCTCTCAATAACGAAAAAGATTGGATCGCACCGTATTACCGCGATATGGGAGTTGTCTTGCATTTCGGCATGACGCCGAAAGAATTGATGTTATCGGCTTTTGCCAAAGCAGAAGATCCGAACTCCGGCGGACGGCAGATGCCAGGTCACTTTGGCCAACGCAAGAATCGTATCTTGACAGGATCTTCACCTGTTACAACACAATTACCACATGCTGTCGGCGTAGCATTAGCCGCGAAAATGAATAAACAAGATTTCATCACGTTCGTGACGCTTGGAGAAGGTTCTTCCAATCAAGGAGATTTCCATGAAGGCATGAACTTTGCGGGTGTGCATAAATTACCGACTGTAATTATGGTGGAAAATAATAAATATGCAATCTCTGTACCTATAGAAAAACAAATAGCGTGTGAAAATGTCTCTGACCGTGCGATTGGTTACGGTATGCCGGGCTATACAGTAGACGGACGCGATCCGTTGACAGTGTATGAAGTGGTGAAAGAGGCTGCGGATCGAGCTAGAAACGGTGACGGGCCAACGTTGGTTGAAGCGGTATGTTATCGATTGACGGCGCACTCTTCTGATGATGATCAACGTCAATACCGTGATGCAGAAGAGTTGGAAGACGAAAAGAAAAACGATCCGTTATTGTCATTCATTCAATATTTGCAAGAAGTAAATGTTTTGACGGAAGAGAAGTTTGAGGAGATTGAAGAACGTGTGAAACAACAGGTCGATGAAGCGACAGAGTATGCGGAACAGGCGGAATATGCGAAGCCTGAACATGCACTGCGCCATGTCTATGAAGAAAAGGGAGGCGAAGCATAATGGCCAATCGTTCATTTATAGATGCGATCAACATGGCAATGAGAGAAGAAATGGAACGCGATGATCAAGTATTCGTTCTTGGTGAAGACGTCGGACGTAAAGGCGGCGTGTTCAAGGCAACAACTGGTCTATACGATCAGTTCGGCGAATACCGTTCGCTAGATACGCCATTAGCTGAGTCTGCAATTGCAGGTGTGGCGATTGGGGCTGCGATGTACGGTATGCGTCCAATCGCAGAAATGCAGTTTGCTGATTTCATCATGCCGGCGGTCAATCAAATCGTCTCAGAAGCCGCGAAGATTCGTTATCGTTCGAATAATGATTTCACGTGTCCAATCGTGATTCGTGCTCCATTCGGTGGAGGTGTTCACGGCGCTCTTTATCACTCGCAGTCTGTCGAATCGATGTTTGCTTCGACACCTGGCTTGAAAATTGTCATCCCATCCACACCTTACGACGCAAAAGGCTTGCTAAAAGCAGCAGTACGCGATGAAGATCCCGTATTGTTCTTTGAACATAAGCGAGCGTATCGCCTGATTAAAGGGGAAGTACCGGACGATGATTATGTATTGGAGATCGGTAAAGCGGATGTGAAGCGTGAAGGTGATGATCTCACGATTATTACGTATGGTCTGTGCGTTCATTTTGCACTACAAGCTGCAGAACGATTGGCTGAAGACGGGATCTCTGTTCACATTCTCGACTTGCGTACGGTGTATCCATTAGATAAAGAAAGTATTATCGAAGCGGCTTCAAAAACTGGTAAAGTGCTATTAGTGACAGAAGACAACCTAGAAGGCAGCATCATGAGTGAAGTTTCCGCTATCATTGCAGAAAATTGTTTATTTGAATTGGATGCGCCAATCAAACGACTAGCAGGACCTGATGTACCTGCGATGCCATATGCCCCTTCTATGGAAAAGTTCTTTATGATGAATCCTGAAAAGGTCGAAAAGGCAGCAAGGGATTTAGCGGAATTTTAACTAAGGAGGCGTAACGAAATGGGCATTGAAAAAATTACTATGCCGAAACTGGGTGAAAGTGTTACAGAAGGAACCATTGAAAAATGGCTCGTCGCTCCCGGTGATAAGGTAGCTAAATATGATTCACTTGCAGAAGTAACGACTGATAAAGTTACAGCGGAAGTACCTTCTTCATTCACAGGCACCATCACGGAAATCATCGCAAAAGAAGGCGACACGATTGAAGTGGGTGAAACGGTTTGTTTAATTGAAATTGAAGGTGCTTCAAACGAGCCAGTGCGTGTCTCGGCACCTGAAGTAGAAGCTCCAGTTGAAAAACCGGCTGAGAAGCCCGTACAGCAAGCGCCAAAAGCGAAGCCTGCACAACCTGCGACTGGCGGTAAATCAGCGGGTAGATATTCTCCAGCTGTATTAAAGTTGTCTCAGGAAAACGGTATTAATTTGTCTCAAGTAAGTGGTACGGGTCGTGAAGGACGCATTACGCGAAAAGATATTCTGGCGTTTATTGAAAACGGCGGGGCAGACTTACAAGTAGCGCCACAAGAGACTCCTGCTCAAGAAGAGCCGCTACAAGAAGTTGCATCGTCCGATAAAAAGGTAACTGAACAACCAGCTTCGTCGAACGTTAAGCTTGAAAACGGAGATATCGCTATTCCGGTAACGAGTGTACGCCGCGCGATTGCGAATAATATGGTTCGTTCCGTAACCGAAGCGCCACATGCATGGATGATGATAGAAGTGGATGTCACAGAACTCGTCTTATTGCGTGATAGTATAAAGAAGGAATTCAAAGAAAAAGAAGGCTTCAATTTGACGTACTTCGCATTTTTCATCAAAGCTATTTCACAAGCTTTGAAAGAATATCCGGAAATGAACTCGATGTGGGCGGGCGATTCGATCGTCATGAAAAAGGATATCAACATCTCGATTGCGGTGGCAACGGACGATGCGTTATTCGTTCCAGTCATCAAAGAAACCGATGAAAAGACGATCAAAGGAATCGGTCGTGAAATTCACGAGCTGGCAGGAAAAGTACGTAATGGTAAGCTGAAATCGACGGAAATGCAAGGTGGCACGTTCACTGTCAACAATACGGGCTCATTCGGTTCTGTCCAGTCGATGGGGATTATCAATTATCCGCAAGCTGCTATTTTGCAGGTGGAGTCGATCGTCAAGCGTCCAGTTATTATGGACAATGGCATGATGGCTGCGCGTGATATGGTGAATCTGTGTCTGTCACTTGATCACCGTGTGCTAGACGGCCTCGTTTGCGGACGTTTCCTAGCGCGTGTGAAAGAGTTGTTGGAAGGCATGGCGAAAGATAAGACTTCAGTATATTAATAAGTAGCGACCTCCAAACTTGGTTTGGGGGTTGTTTTTTTTGTTTAGTAATAAAAGATTAGTTTTGAAAAAAAACAGGGGGGAGTAAGTTTGTGTGTATGAAGGGATAGTGGAGGCACTTATATCACTTACTGTAGCTAGTGTGCGAACTAATGTTAGTCTGGACTTATTTAAGTTCAAGTACAGAAGTTAAAATTTCATTACAACACTTATTTTAATGCATAACGAAAACATCATCCACTTACATTGACAAGGATTGGAGCGCGAGTCCTCTAGGTAAGCGTCCCCTCCGAAGTGCCAATCCCTACCCCAAAACTCTGCCGACTATCCCATGCATAAAATGTCATAAATTTGTATGGTTATGAAAAATTAGACGGAAACTTCTGATTTTCCTCTTCCTTCATAACCGACACTACGGTACACTAGAATTATTGATGGTTTAAAAAAGGGGAAGGAGCACCATTATGCCTATACATAATATGAAAACATTTACATTCACAGCCCCAAACTTTACCGAATGGAAAGAAGCGGCTGTTCTATCACTGAAAGGGAAGCCTTTTGAATCGTTATACACAAAAACAATCGAGGGCATTGAACTCAATCCACTTTACACAAAAGAGGACCTCGATCAATTAGAGGTCTCACGCGTAACCAAGCCTGCATTTGGCTGGACGATCGCACAACCTGTAAGTGCAACAAATGGGGAACAGTTTGTGCAACAGATGAAGGAATCATTGGCACGCGGCAATGAAGCCATTGCTTACAACGGACTAAAATCTTTAGTCTGGACGGAGCAGGACATCAAACAAGTAGCAGAGTTGATCACGCAATATCCGATTTTATTCACCGAAGTGCAAAGCGATGATCCAATCTTGCAAGCCTTCACATATATAGAAGAATCGAAGCGTCAAGACGTTACTGGAATATGCATTAGTGCAGTCCCGGTACTACCTGAAGGATTCCCAGGAGTTCGTACGAAAGGTGCCGATTTATGGACAGCGCATCACGAAGGTGCAGACGCGGTCACTGAACTTGCGTTATCACTATCACTCGCAGCTGAACTAGCGGATGAAGCTTCTTCATTTGAAGAATTTACAAACGACTTCTATGCACGATTTGCTTCGGATACACATTTTTTCATGGAAATCGCAAAGTTCCGTGCATTCCGGGTGTTGTGGAAGTTATTTAATGAAGCCTATGGAGTGGAAAATGCCAAACAAGTACCTTTACTTGGTATTACTTCACTGCGCTCCTACTCGAAGCTCGATCCATATGTAAACTTATTACGTGGCGGCAACTCTGCATTCGCGGCTATTTTAGGCGGCGCAGATTGGTTGACGGTATTGCCACACGACGTATTGACAGGTACGTCTCCAAGTTCGAATCGTTACGCACGCAATATTCAGTTGATTCTGAAGGAAGAGACACATATCGATCAAGTTCTTGATCCTGCAGGCGGTTCATACTATATCGAGTCGTTGACGACAGAATTAATTCGTAAATCATGGGCGAAGTTCTTAGAGATTGAAGAGAATGGCGGTTATCAAGCGTTCTTGCAGTCTGGTGAATTAAGCAAGCTTTACGCGCAGCGTCAGAAAGAAATGGCGACAGGTAAGAAGACGTTGATCGGTACGAATGTCTATGCAGAATTGACGGATGTAAATTATGCAAACGAATCTACCGTAACAGTTTCCAAACGATTGGCAGTGCCATTTGAAAATATACGTTCTAAACAGAAAGAAGAATTACCGAAAACGGTCTTACTAAACTTTGGCGCGTTGAAAGATTATAAACCACGCGCAGATTTCGTCAGCGGATTTTTGGCAGTTGGCGGGATCGAAGCGACGTGGAGCCCTTCTTTCGAGACGAACGAACAAGCGCTCAGTTGGATCGAAGAACAACAGCCGGATTATGCGGTAATTTGTGCGTCCGCTGCGGACACAGAAGAAGCGGTAACGAACTTCCTCGCTTCGTATAAAGGGAATTGTCCAATTGATACAGCAGGGAAATATCCAGCAGAAACAGCAGATCAGTGGCTTGCAAATGGACTGAATGGTTTCATTTTTGCAGGACAAGACAAGATCGAAAAATTGAATTCTATTATTATGCAAACAAAAGGAGGCCGTTCCGTTGAGTAAACCTGATTTCCGTAAAGTTAATATAGAGCAATCACTCAATGAACTCTCACAGCAAACTTCGTCAAAAGAGAATTTTTTAACGAATGAAGGAATCAATGTAGCGCCTGTCTATACAGCAAAGGACATTGAAAACACTGAGCATTTGAAAGACTTCCCAGGTATTGCACCGAACACACGCGGACCGTATCCGACGATGTACGTGGCACGTCCTTGGACGGTTCGTCAGTATGCTGGTTTCTCTACAGCGGAAGAAAGTAACGCGTTTTACCGTCGGAACTTGGCGATGGGGCAAAAGGGACTTTCTGTTGCGTTTGACCTTGCGACTCACCGAGGGTATGACTCCGATCATCCTCGTGTAACGGGTGACGTAGGTAAAGCGGGAGTTGCCATTGATTCTATTGAAGATATGAAGATTTTATTCGCAGGTATTCCACTTGATCAAATGTCGGTATCAATGACGATGAACGGTGCGGTTTTGCCGATCATGGCGTTCTATATTGTGGCAGCTGAAGAGTCGGGAGTGGCGCCTGAAAAGCTTTCGGGTACTATCCAAAATGATATTCTAAAAGAGTATATGGTACGTAATACGTACATCTTCCCACCGGCTATGTCGATGCGGATCATTGCGGATATTTTCTCGTATACATCTGAAAACATGCCGAAATTTAACTCGATTTCGATCTCGGGTTACCATATGCAAGAAGCGGGAGCGACAGCGGATATCGAGCTGGCGTATACACTTGCAGACGGCTTGGAATATGTTCGTACTGGCTTAAAGGCGGGAATAGATATCGATTCATTCGCACCACGTTTGTCATTCTTCTGGGCAATCGGTATGAACTATTATATGGAAATAGCAAAAATGAGAGCGGCACGGAAAATTTGGGCGCAGATGATGCAGTCATTTGAACCGAAAAATCCGAAGACACTTGCATTACGTACGCATTCTCAAACGTCGGGCTGGAGTTTGACGGAGCAAGATCCATTCAACAACGTAACACGTACATTGGTCGAAGCTAACGCATCCTCTATGGGTCACACGCAGTCATTGCACACGAACGCATTGGATGAAGCAATCGCATTGCCGACAGATTTCTCGGCTCGTATTGCACGGAACACGCAGTTGTTCTTACAAGAAGAGACGATGATGACGAAAGTAATCGATCCTTGGGGCGGTTCGTACTATGTGGAGAAGTTAACGGAAGAGTTAATGGAGAAAGCATGGGAATTAATTGGAGAAATCGAGTCGCTCGGTGGCATGGCAGAAGCAATTGAAACCGGCTTGCCGAAAATGAAAATTGAAGAAGCTGCGGCGAAGCGCCAAGCGAAAATTGATTCCAAAGCGGAAACGATTGTCGGTATGAATAAATATCGTCTCGATACGGAAGATGCGATTGATATTCTCGATATCGATAATACGATGGTACGCCAGAAGCAAATTGACCGCATTAACGATATGAAAGACAAGCGGGATGAAAAAGTAGTTCAAGCAACGCTTACAGCCATCACGGAAGCGGCTAAGAGCGGCGAAGGGAACTTACTTGCATTGGCAGTAGACGCAGCAAGAGCGCGTGCAACAATCGGTGAAATCTCGGATGCAATTGAATCCGTATCCGGTAGACATAAGGCGGTGATCCGTTCAGTGAGTGGTGTGTATAGCGCGAACTTCTCGAATGAAGAGGAAATCCAAGAAGTAAAAGATATGACCGATGAGTTCCTTGAAAATGAAGGGCGTCGTCCACGTATTTTAGTAGCGAAAATGGGTCAAGACGGACATGACCGCGGAGCGAAAGTAATTGCGTCTTCGTTTGCTGACTTAGGATTTGATGTCGATATCGGACCTTTATTCCAAACACCTGAAGAAACAGCTCTACAGGCAGCGGAAAACGATGTGCACGTGATCGGTGTAAGTTCACTTGCGGCAGGTCATAAAACATTGGTTCCGACATTGCGTGAAGAACTGAAGAAAATCAATCGTGAAGACATTTTAGTCGTTGTAGGTGGCGTTATTCCGGCACAGGATTATGATTTCTTGCGCAAGAATGGTGCAGCGGCAATCTTTGGCCCAGGTACGGTTATTCCAGTGGCGGCTCAAAAAGTCATTGAGGAGATTTACCGACAGCTCGGCTACGAGGAAGTGACGGATTGACAGAAAAACAAAACGGACGAGATGAATCAGCAATGCATGTGATGCGCGGAATTAAATCCACTCACGATGGATTTGTTGCCTCTTCCCGTAAACGCTTTGTTAAGAAAGATCCATCTCATAAAAATTTGGATGTATTGAAGCAGGAAATAGAAAATGGCTCACGTCTTTATTTGGCACGCGGTATTACATTGCTCGAAAGTACGAAACCGAGTGATAAAGAGGTTGGTCAGGAAGTGTTGACTAGCCTTCTGCCAAATACGGGCAACTGTATTCGAATTGGGATTACGGGTGTACCGGGTGCAGGGAAAAGTACATTTATCGAGGCGTTCGGTTTGATGCTGGCGGATATGGGACATAAAGTGGCGGTACTCGCGATTGATCCGAGTTCTACGTTGACTGGCGGAAGTATCTTAGGTGACAAGACTCGTATGGAGGAGTTGGCGCGGCATAAAAACGCGTTTATCCGTCCTTCTCCGTCAGCTGGGACGCTTGGCGGCGTGCATAAGAAGTCACGCGAAACGATGTTGCTTTGCGAAGCGGCGGGGTATGACGTGATTTTGATTGAAACGGTCGGAGTCGGGCAAGGCGAAACGATTGTCCGAGGCATGGTCGATTATTTCATGTTGCTCGTGCTGACTGGTGCGGGTGATGAACTGCAAGGAATGAAAAAAGGAATCATGGAGCTGACAGACGGTGTCGTCGTGCATAAGAATGACGGCGCGAATAAACCGCTCGTCAAAAAGACAGTACGCGAATATACACGGATCATGCACATGCTCCAACCGGCTTCTCCTGAATGGACATCGAAAGTGCAACCGGTGTCTTCTATAGAAAAAACAGGCTTGGAAGCGGTATGGGAAACCATTTTGGAGTTCGAACAAGAAATGAAAGATAAGAATCATTGGGATACAAGACGTCAACACCAGACACGTGATTGGTTCCATGCGATGATTCGTGATCACTTGATTGACTCATTCTTTTCAGAGCAAGGCCGTAAATCGCAGGTGAAGGTACTCGAAGAAGAATTGCTAGATGGACATCTAACAGTGACAGGGGCAATTGATCGATTGTTTTCTTCTTGATTCTTGCGTAAATATGCTATGATTAAAGAGGATAGCTAATTATGATTAGGGAAGCTCCGTAGCGGAACTGAACGCGCTATCACAAATATATATACCAAGAGAGGAGATATTGTAAAATGACTATGAACTTTGATTTTTACATGAACGATATGACTAGCCAAGCGAGATCCGAAATGGAGGCTAGCGGCTACAAGCAATTGCAAACACCTGAGGACGTGGAGGAAGCATTCAAGCAACCAGGTACGACGTTAGTAATGGTGAACTCGGTATGTGGATGTGCCGGCGGAATCGCTCGCCCAGCAGCTGCACACGCAGTACACTACGACAAGCGCCCTGACCACTTGGTGACGGTATTTGCTGGACAAGACAAAGAAGCAACTGCACAAGCACGCATGCACTTCGGCGAAGACCACATCCCATCCTCTCCATCATTTGCTCTTCTAAAAGACGGCAAATTGATCGGCGAAGTAGGACGTTTCGAAATCGAAGGACATGATCCAATGTCTGTTGTTGTGAATCTTCAAGAACAGTTTGAAGAGCACTGCGAAGAACTGTAACAAACAAAAGCGGAATGCGCCGTCTAGTCTCGACAGACGCTGGAGGGCCTGAAGCAAAAGGCCGAACTTGCCTTTTGAATCAGGACCGAAGCGATCCGAGAGACTGGCGCATGTAGCTAGATGAAACAAAAGCGGAATGCGCCGTCTAGTCTTAACGGACGCTCGGGTGCTTAAAGCAATTCAGAAGATCGGCGCATTCCGCTTTAGTTAAAAAAAAGCAGTTCGCATACAGTAGTATGCGAACTGCCCTTAATTATTAGAAGAACATGCTGAGACCCATGAACATAGTAGACGCGATCATGGCAGCAATCATCAAGTAGACAACTGTTTTTTGAATTTTTTTATTACTCATGCAGCAAAACTCCTTACGCATTGGAATAGGTTTGTCTCTATTTTAACAGAAATAAGGATTTTCACAACTAGAATGGCTGTTCTATGTACACATACTAGATACGTAGTAAAAGGGGAATGTCTTATGAACAAGGTAGATCATATTGGGATTGCTGTGAAAAGTATTGAGGAAACATTACCATATTACATAGATACACTCGGATTGACAGTTTTAGCGATCGAAGAAGTGGCTAGCCAAGGTGTTAAAGTGGCGTTCATTGATTCGAATAATGTCAAGATTGAGTTGCTTGAACCGATGACAGAGACAAGCCCGATTGCGAAGTTTATAGAAAAACGCGGTGAAGGGGTTCACCATATCGCATTCGGAGTGACAGATATTCGTTCAAGAATGAAGGAATTGGAAGAAAAAGGCGTTCAACTACTTTCAACTGAACCCAAACCAGGTGCTGGCGGAGCAGAAGTTGCATTCTTGCATCCGAAATCATCTTATGGCGTTCTGTATGAATTATGTGAAAAGACTAAGGGGGAATAATAGATGAATATTTACGATAAAATTAATGAACTGTACGACAAGAAACGTGAAATTGAGCTAGGCGGCGGTGATGATCGAATTCTGAAGCAGCACGAAAAGGGGAAACTGACTGCTCGTGAACGGATTGAATTACTACTTGACGAAGGTACATTTGTCGAATTGAATCCATTTGTTGTGCACCGCACACGCGATTTCGGTATGGACAAACTAGAAGGCCCTGGCGACGGTGTCGTAACGGGTTACGGTAAAGTCCACGGTCGTCCTATTTATTTATTCTCCCAAGACTTCACGGTATTCGGTGGCGCACTTGGAGAAATGCACGCAATGAAAATTGCCAATGTTATGGATTTGGCAGCGAAAAACGGTGCTCCATTCATTGGATTGAACGACTCAGGTGGCGCACGTATTCAAGAAGGTGTTCTATCTCTTGACGGCTACGGTGAAATATTCTATCGTAATGCGATTTATTCTGGAGTTATTCCACAAATTTCTGTAATTCTTGGGCCATGTGCGGGTGGCGCGGTGTATTCACCGGCGATCACGGACTTCGTAATTATGACGGATAAAACAAGCCAAATGTTTATTACGGGACCAAAAGTTATCGAAACAGTAACAGGTGAGAAAATCACTTCTGAAGACCTAGGTGGAGCAAAAGTCCACAACACGATCAGTGGTAACGCGCATCTTCGTGGAGCAAGTGAAGAAGAAGTACTGGAAAAAACACGTGAATTATTAACATATCTACCACAGAACAATACAGAAAAGACGCCGATTCAGCCATTCGAAGAGCAGGATGATTATCGTGAAGATTTGGCGGATGTCGTACCTTATGAAACGATCCGTCCATATGACGTGCGTAGAGTATTGGAGCAAGTAGTGGATGAAGGGTCATTCTTTGAAATTCAGCCTGAATTCGCAAAGAACGCAGTAGTCGGCTATGCACGTATGAAAGGTGAAACAGTAGGATTTGTTTGTAACCAGCCAAAAGTAATGGCAGGCGGACTAGACATTAACTCTTCTGATAAAATCGCACGTTTCATCCGTACATGTGACTCATTCAATATTCCATTGATCACTTTTGAAGACGTGACAGGCTTCTTCCCGGGTATAAAACAAGAGCACGGGGGAATCATTCGTCACGGGGCGAAGATTCTATATGCATATTCAGAAGCGACAGTACCAAAAATCACATTAATCTTGCGTAAAGCTTTTGGTGGCGCATATGTTGCGCTGAATTCTAAATCAATCGGTGCGGACTTAGTCTTCGCTTGGCCGAACGCAGAAGTAGCTGTAATGGGTGCTGAAGGTGCAGCGAACATCATTTTCGCACGTGATATCGCAAAGAGTGAAGATCCGGAAGCAACGCGTGCTGCGAAAATCGAAGAATACCGTGAAAAATTTGCAAATCCATATGTTGCGGCTTCACACGGCATGATCGACGATGTAATTGATCCACGCGAAACTCGTATCAAATTGCTTCAAGGACTTGAAATGATGCGCAATAAGCACGAAGATCGTCCGAAGAAAAAGCACGGCAACATTCCACTATAAATAAAGGAGTCTTACATCTTGAATACACAACGATTACTTCAAGAATTTTTGGAGTTAGTAAAAATTGATTCTGAAACTAAAAACGAACGAAATATTGCAGACATTCTGACGAAGAAATTGCAGGAATTAGGCTTTGACGTGACCGAAGATGATACAGCGGAAAAGACAGGACACGGTGCAGGTAATTTAATTGCCAACTTGCCGGGTACAGTGACTGACGCGGATCCGATTTTCTTCACATGTCATATGGATACAGTCGTTCCAGGACAATCTATTCAGCCAATCGTCAAAGAAGATGGCTATGTCTACAGTGACGGCACAACGATTTTGGGTGCTGACGATAAAGCTGGGATTGCCGCTCTTCTGGAAATGGCGAAAGTCATCCAAGAGTCAGAAAAGCCTCATGGCCCAATCCAGTTCATTATCACTGCTGGTGAAGAGAGTGGATTAGTCGGAGCGAAAGCGATGAGTCCTGACTATTTGAAGGCGAAATACGGCTTTGCGGTCGATAGCGACGGAGAAGTAGGCGGCATTGTTACGGCTGCTCCTTATCAGTCGAAATTATGGACGACGATTTACGGTAAGACAGCTCACGCTGGTGTGGCGCCTGAAAAAGGGATTTCTGCTATTTCACTTGCAGCTAAATCCATTGCGGGCATGAAACTAGGTAGAATCGATGAAGAGACGACAGCGAATATCGGTCGTTTTGAAGGCGGGAAAGCTACGAATATCGTTTGTGAAGAAGCTTTCATCCTGTCTGAAGTTCGCTCGATCAATCCTGATAAAATGAAGCAACAAATCGACTTAATGGTCGAGAAGTTTGCTTCGACTTCTGAATCGTTAGGTGGTAAAGCGGAAACTGAAACACAACTCATGTATCCTGGTTTCTCGATCGGGGATGACGAAGAAGTCGTGCAAGTAGCGATGAAATCCATCCGCAATATCGGTCGTGAACCTAAAATTATGACAAGTGGAGGCGGAAGTGATGGCAATGTGTTCAACGGTATGGGTGTTCCAACTGTCACATTGTCTGTCGGTTATGAAGAGATTCATACGAAAAATGAACGCATGCCGGTGAAAGAGTTGGAGAAGCTGACTGAATTATTGCTTGAAATTGTCGGTAATGCAATTCACACGGCGTAATAATCTCAACCAAGAGCCTTGAAAGAAGGTGCAACTATGCAAACTGTGATAGTACGGACAGGCAATGAAGAATATGCACTGCCGGTAGAATCGGTGATTTCCATCGAGAAACTGGAATACGTCACACCGATTCCTCATCTTCCCCCGTATTTACTTGGACTGATGAAATCGCGTGGTGAACTGGTGCCTATTCTCGATTTAAGTCAAATCCTATATCATCAAGCGACACCACGGGATATCGAATCCCATGTAGTTGTCGTGAAAACGGATCAGCTTGAAGTTGGTTTATTAGTGCTAGACGCAAGAGAGATCTTGGAATTGCCAGAGGACCGGTTAACTTCTACCGCGTTAAAAGCCTATTCAAAAACACCTTACTTCGTGACTGTAGCGAATTTGGAAGATCGCGTCGTAACTGTCATTGATCCGAATATTATGGCGGACACACTTCATGGAATGGATGAAATCTCTAGCTATATGAAGGAACAGCATCAATCAAATTAGTAGGCAAAAAGAACATACATTTGTTAAAATGGAGGAGTGGCAGACTGAAGTCGGTTTGCCGCTTTTTCCTATTACATAAATATTTCCCAGGAAAGAAAGGTGTTTACATGACGGATCTGACTATCGCTAATCCACGTGTCATTATGCATCTTGATATGAACAGCTTCTTTGCCTCTGTTGAACAGGCTGCGAATCCTAAGCTGAAAGGAATTCCACTTGCGGTCGCCGGTAACCCGAAAGAACGCAGAGGAATTCTCGTGACATGTTCATATGAGGCAAGGGCATTCGGTGTTTACACGACGATGACTGTTGGAGAAGCTAAACGCCTCTGTCCAAATTTAACGATTATTCCACCACGTCATGAATTATACCGGCAGATGTCTGATTCCGTTTTTGAAATCCTCCGAAGTTATACAGAATGGGTGGAACCTGTTTCCATCGATGAAGCGTATATCGATACGACGGAGATTGGTGGATTGACACGTGCCTATGATTTGGCCCGGGAAATCCAGTTGCGTATTTTAGCAGAACTCGATTTGCCATGCTCAATTGGCATTGCACCGAATAAATTTTTAGCAAAGACTGCTTCTGACATGAAGAAGCCGATGGGAATTACAATTTTACGCAAACGTGAAGTACAGAAAAAACTTTGGCCATTGCCCGTTATAGAGATGCATGGAATCGGCAAGCGGACGGAAGAGAAATTGCATAGTGCGGGTATCAAGACGTTGGGTGATTTGGCTACTGCTGAAAAAATCACGTTAGAAGCATTACTCGGAAAAAATGGGCTGCGCTTGAAACAACGTGCAAACGGTATCGATACGCGGCCAGTTGATCCAGAAAGCGCGGAAGAACGCAAAAGTATCGGCAGCTCCACGACACTGCCAATTGATTTGACTGAGTTTGAAGAATGCGTGCCCATATTCGAACGTTTGGCGAAAAAAGTGGCCGCACGATTGGAAACGAAACTTTTGGCAGGCATGACGATCAGTATCCAAATCCGCTACGCCGATTGGCAGAACACGACGAGGAGCAGAACGCTTCAGCAAGCTGTCTATCTTGAAGAAGATATTACGAAAGTGGCACTGCAATTGTTTCGGCAACACTGGAATGATGAGCCAATTCGATTGCTTGGCATAACGGCGGCCAACGTCATTGAACGTTCCGAAATGGTCAAACAACTGACGTTCGATAATTATGAACAACAGGAAAAGGAATATGAAATGGATCAGCTCATGTCGAGCCTGACGCAACGTTTCGGAGATGGTATTATTAAAAAAGGATTTACGAAGAATTAGGAAGGAGGGAATGAATGTGGACATAGAATTTTTGGGGACAGGCGCAGGAATGCCTTCAAAGCAACGCAATACATCTGCACTCGTTCTCGACCTGACAGATGAGAACAAGGAAAATTGGCTGTTTGACTGTGGAGAAGCGACGCAACATCAATTATTGCACAGTGCGATCAAGCCAAAGAAAATCACAAAAATCTTCATTACGCATTTACATGGTGACCATATTTTCGGATTACCTGGTTTTCTCAGTTCGCGCGCATTTTTAGGCGGCGGTGATCCCGTTGATCTGTATGGGCCAGCAGGCTTGAAAGAATGGTTGCAACATACCTATAAAGTGACGGGTACATACTTGCCTTACAAGCTGAACGTTCATGAAATTCATGACGGCATGATTCTTGAAACGGATGAATTCAAGGTTTACGCGAAAGAAGTCCAGCATGTCATCCAAAGTTTTGGCTTTCGTATTGAACAAAAAGAGTTGCCGGGTACATTGTTGATCGACAAAGCGATTGAACAAGGTGTTCCGAAAGGTCCGTTGTTACAGCGATTGAAAGACGGCCTTGATGTTGAGCTCGACAATGGGCAGGTTGTTTACAGCAAAGACGTCACGACAGAGAAGAAAAAAGGCTTTGTTATTACAGTCATTGGGGATACGTCGTATTGCGCGGCTTCCGTTGAACTGGCACAAGACGCAGATATCCTCATTCACGAAGCAACATTCACCGATGAATACGCTGAAGGCGCGAAAGAATTCGGTCATTCAACTATTGTGGAAGCGGCGACTGTCGCGAAAGAAGCAAACGTTAAGAATTTAATTGCCAACCATATTAGCGCACGTTTTATGCCAAGTGAAATGCCCGCATTCATTGCGGAAGGTACTGAAGTGTTCGAGGCTACTTCCATTGCGGATGATTTTGCGCGTTATCAGTGGAAACATGGCGAATTAACGAAGTTAGTGAAAAATTAAAGTGCTATCCAAGAAGTCGTCTTGCATGAGACTTTTTGCGATGGCGCTTTTTTATTCGTTTTGAGGGCGAGGGTTTGATTGGTCCAGCGCTCAATGTTTCCGCGTTACCGCTCTATGAGGCCGCTTGACTGCTCTATCAAGCCTCGCGGGCGCTCTATTAGCCGTCGCGAATGCTCTATGCAGCTTCAATTCCGCTCATAGCACCCAAAATTCCGCTCATAGAAAAAGACGCTTAACGGAATATCCTATCCCGCAAGCGTCTTCATCTACTATTATTTCCCAGAACCAAGTTGACGTGATCGATTTTCTGCACTGATCAAGCAGTCCGAAATAATTGTCTTAAAGTTATGGTCTTCTAAAGAACGCAGACCTGCTGCGGTCGTACCGCCAGGACTCGTCACATTTGTCCGCAACACACTTGGTTCTTCACCAGTCTTTTGCAACATGGATGCCGCTCCGTAAATGGTTTGAACAATGAGCTCCCTAGCATCCGCTGCATCTAAACCTTGGGCTACCGCTGCTTCTTCCATCGCTTCGACGAGGTAATAAATATATGCCGGGCCGCTGCCGGAAAGGGCTGTGACTGCATGCAGATCATCTTCTTCGACGACTTTAACGATGCCGATTGCATTTAACAAGCTCAAAATGGATTGTTGCATTTTATCTGACACTGCTTTATTGAATGCGATACCGCTTGCCGCTTTTCCTATAGTAGCGGACGTGTTCGGCATCGAGCGCGCAATCGGACGTTTGCCAAGGCCGTTTTCAAATGTCTCGATGGAAATGCCAGCAATGACCGAAAGGACCGTCGTGTCTTCTCCGAGATACGGGGCGATATCCTGCATAACTTTCTCTACGTCTTTAGGCTTTGTCGCGAGAACGACCAAGTCCACATTCTTAATGAAATCCCGGTCTTCGCACACTTTTGTAATGCCGTAACGTGACTCGAGTTCATCTAAACGATCTTTGTCTGAACGGTTCATAACATAGACGTTTTCTTCATATAGTACTCGTTTATTTACGATTCCCGCAATAATAGCTTCAGCCATCTGTCCGGCTCCTACAAATAAAATTTTCTCCATTTCCAACATCCTTCCCAAAATAAAAAAGCGCTCTCGTCCCATAGTTCAGGACGAAAACGCTCGGTTTCCGCGGTGCCACCTAAATTTGCTGTTTCCGACAGCACACTTCACGTCTTCTTTATCGCAGAAGATACGGTCGTGTTTCCACAACAGCTCGGAAGGAGGTTCGAAGGGGAGTGGGATACATGGCTCGCAGCCTTGGCCATGCTCTCTTAAATCCATCCACCCTTTACTAATCTTCCTCATTGCCCGTTCCATACTATTTTTATGATTATGTCATGTACAAACTGAAAAGTCAAACCGCCCTTAACTGTCAATGAATAAGTAGACGATGAATATAACAATCAGAATGGAGATGACGAGCGAAGTGATCTTCATCGCGCTCAGTGGATAATTGCCCGATACTTTTCCGGTTTGTCCATTGACAATGAATTGATAAATTTTCTCCTTGAAATGAAATGAAGAAATCCAGATCGGCAATAATATATGCTTGTACGTGATGTCTTTGTAGTCGGTTGAAAGACTAGCTACTTCCACGATATCACCTGCAACGGAGCGTTCGATACCGTTAACGATTCCTCGTGTCATGATGTCTTTCGCTTTAGAGAATCCCTGTTGCAATGAAACGGAATAACGCTCAGCGAGGAATCCCGACATGTATTCTACTTTATAATCCGTCAAACTTGTCAATTGAAAAGGTTGTACTTTCTGCAATAATTTCGGTTCGACGGTGTGAGATGCTTTAATGAGAATATCATCGAAAAACTCGCGATAATTGCCGCTTTCTTGATGCCAGCGGATTTTCCTCACTTGCTCGGTCACTTGTCTTGCTTTGCCGTCTTCATACACCGTCCGAGTTTCAGTAACATAATAGTAATTTCCGACACGCACGACATATTGTGAAGAGGTTTGGCTATCATACGTCCAGTATGGTAAGTAAGCGCCAGAGATTTTATTGAGTCGATAAGTTTTCTTTAGTGTATTGGGTGCGAAAAAATGCCCTTTGATCCATTCTTTGAACTTCGCTTGGGCTTGTTCATTTGAGACTTGGAATGGAATCAATAATCCAGGCTGGATCCCCGCGTCCTGATCGGTCACTGTAATATGGGAGGAACCACAAAACGAACAGAAATCCGCGACGACATGTGCGTCGAGTACGGATTCCGCTCCACAGTTGCCACAAGAGAAAACACGTTTCTCTTCATTCCATAGATGTTGTAGATTATTTCCTGCTTCATTGAAATCCAATTCTACGTGGTGGTCGAACGTTGCTTCGATCGGCATTTCATGACCGCAAAATGGACATTTCAAGCCAAGTGTTTCGGGATCGTATTCCGTATTTCCGCCACAGGAAGGACATTTGATATTTTGCGTATCTTCTACGACAGTGTTTTGTTCATCAAATGAAGTCAACGAACATCCCTCACTTTACGTCTAACGTCTCACCGCATTCTGCGCAGAATTTCGCACCTGGCAGATTGGCGTGTGAGCAGGCAGGACAAATTTTCTCCGCGACTTGAGATGTACCGCAAACGCTACAAAACTTTGCATCTTTCGGAATCATAGTCTCGCACTTAATACACGGTACTTTATCGGTTTCGACAGACTTTCCGCACTGACCGCAGAACTTCGCATCTGCATTGATTGTTGCTTGACAATGCGGGCATGATTTCGTTGCAGCTTGTGCTTGGGGCTGCTGTGTTTGGTTCTGATTCATCGCATTGGCCATCACTTGACCCATGCCCATTCCAGCGCCCATACCGACACCTGCACCTGCCATGCCGCCTTCATTTTGTGCCGCGTCACGCATAGCTTCCGCAGCTTGATATTGCTGGTATTGTTGCATATTACCAAGCACACCCATCGACGTGCGTTTATCCATCGCTTCTTCGACTTCTTTAGGCAATGACAGATTTTCGATATAAAGTGACGTGATTTCGAATCCAAATGCTGCGAAACGAGACATCATTTTCTCTTTACCTTTATCACTTAATTCGTCGTAATGCATCGACAGGTCGAGCGCTGGTATTTGCGACTCCGCGAATAGATCAGACAAACCTGAAATAATCATTTTCTTCAACTGTCCTTCGACTGCATTCGTATCATAAGAGCTATTCGTTCCAAATAGTTCACGTAGGAAAACAGTAGGCTCTGCCACGCGATACGAATAAATTCCGTACCCACGAAGACGAATCATGCCAAAATCAGGATCGCGCATCATGATCGGGTTCGCCGTTCCCCATTTTTGATTGATAAACTGCTTTGTATTAATGAAATACACTTCTGCTTTAAATGGCGAATCAAAGCCGTATTTCCATGACTTTAACTTGGTGAGGACGGGCATATTCTGCGTGTAGAGAATGTGGCGGCCGGGTCCGAAAACGTCTGCGATTTCGCCTTCATTGACGAAAATTGCCACTTGTGATTCTCTGACGGTTAGTTCTGCTCCCATTTTAATTTCATTATTATGAACTGGGAACTGATAGACTAATGTATTGGCGTCTTGCGCTTGCCATTCGATTACTTCGATGAATTGGTTTTTGAACATATTAAAAAATCCCATAGTGATCCCTCCAACTCGACATGATATTTGCAAATCATGCGATTTCTTGTAGTATACCATACGTAGAATCGGGGAAATGGTTTCATTTTGCAGGAAAATACTTTCTGTAAATGAGTGAACTAGACGTGACGCTCATGAAAATAAAGGGTACAATAGACTGAACAGTCATTCATTTATGAGGGGGAAGTTTTATGATTACGAAAATTATTACACCGACGCCATTTGCGGTTGGTGATGTGAACTGCTTTTTATTAAAAGGCGACACGCTGACGCTCGTGGACGCGGCTACGAAAACACCTGAAGCACGTGAAGTATTGCAGATGAAATTAAAGGAAATGGGCTATACGTTTCATGATATAGAGCAAGTATTCGTCACGCATCACCATCCCGATCACTGCGGTCTGGTAGAGCAGTTCGACCGCGCGGAAATTCTAGGTCACCCATACTTAAACTACTGGTTATCACGTGACGCAGAATTTCTCGATCGCCACGACCGCTTTTACGAACAGTCTTTACTAGAAGAAGGCGTGCCGGATGAGTATTCGAAATGGCTTCAACGTTTCCGCCGATCGGTCGACATGATGGGCGATCGTCCCGTTGACCGAATCATGAATGAAGGCGATGATTTGCCAGGGCATCCAGGTTGGAAAATCCAAGAGTCACTCGGCCACGCGCAAAGTCATTTATCGTTGTTCAATGAGCAGCAAGGTATTCTTATCGGTGGGGACTTATTGCTTGAGAAAGTGTCATCAAATCCATTAATTGAGCCTCCATTAAAAAAAGAGCAAGGACGTCCGAAGTCGTTGCTACAATATAATGCATCTCTGAAACGTTTGTTGGATTTGCCGGTATCACTCGTCTACGGTGGACATGGTGGCGAGATTATGAACGCCCATGAACTCATTACGGAACGCCTAGCGAAGCAACATGACCGTGCAATGAAAGTGCTCGCGATGCTAGACGAATCGAAGACAGTCTATGACGTAACTAAGTTATTATTCCCAGCCGTTTATGAGAAAGAACTCGGATTGACACTGTCTGAAACGATCGGACAATTGGATTATTTAGTAGCCAATGAATTCATTTCGGAAACAACCGACTCTGTAGGGGTTCATCACTATGTCCGCATCTAAAACGGTACTGATCACGGGTGCAACGAGTGGTATTGGGTTCGAACTTGCCAAGCGTTTGTCGGTGTTGAAGAACTACCGCGTCATCGCCACAGGACGTAATGCGAAAGCGTTAGAAGAACTGCGTACGCTTGGCGTAGAAGGATACTGTGCCGATCTGCGCGATACGAAGCAACTCGACTGGTTATTATCTTCTATCGAAACCCCTGACCTTGTCGTTTTCTCAGCTGGAGTAGGGAAGTTCCACTTGGCATACGAGACAACGGATGAAGACACGCAGGCAATGCTAGAGACAAATGTCCGTGTACCGATGCAACTGACTGCTCGCGTAGTACCTGCAATGATCAAGCGTAAGCACGGGCACTTACTTTATATAGGCTCACAGGCAGGGAAAGTAGCCACGCCGAAAACATCAGTCTACGCCGCAACGAAGCATGCACTGATCGGCTACACGAACGCCGTACGCATGGAAGTCGCACCGTATAACATCGACGTATCCGTCATCCATCCAGGACCAATCGACACGCCATTCATCGAACTCGCGGACGTCACCGGCGGCTACAAACAAGCAATGGGCAGCCAGCTACTCTCAGTCGATACAGTGGTCTCTGCCGTCATGGACACAATCGAGCGACCTAGACGTGAAATAAACTTACCGAAAATCACTGGCTTAACGAGCAGACTTTACGCACTCGCACCGAGTCTAGTAGAAACTATCGGAAAACCATTCTTCTATAAGAAGTAAGAATTATATAGAGCGCTGTCGCTAAAAGTCGTGAAGTTACGACTTGTGGCGGCAGCGTTTTTAGCGTTGTGAAGAAAAGCAGTAACGTCATCTAGTATGTAGTTTAATACGATCGTTAACACACTAAACTAGTTGATCTTCGTTCCAGGCGGCGACTCCAGCGGGAACAGCGCGCGCTGAAAGCCCCGCAGGTAGCGAAGCGGACGAGGAGATTGAAGCCGTGCCCGCGGAAAGCGTCCGCCTGGAACGAAGATCAAAGGTATCCATCTCCTCACTTTCTTCAAAGGTAACAATAATAGAATTATGTAAAATAAAAAGAAGTTGGAATAATCTAACATGAATGCTATAGTGTTAGGGATAGAATTCACACTTTAGACATAAAATACACAAACTCAGAATTCCTGCCGAAGCTACTACGACTTAACACCCTGACGCAATTCTGAATGAATTCTCTCACAAAGAATGAAGCACAACGCGAAGAAAGGGTGGAATTCTTATGTTAGCCAAGGAGCACGAACAAAATATTTGGAAATATGCATTTGCGAGTGTCGCCGTCACCGTCAGTTCTCTCGGATTTGGACGGATGTCGTACGGAATTATTATGCCCTTCATGAAAGAAAATTTGGAGATGTCCTATAAACAAGCCGGACTACTCGCCACGACCGTGTCGATCGGCTATTTGATGATGGTGATCTTTGTCGGATTGCTCGTCACGAAATTCGGTGCCAAAAAGCTTGTCATCTTCGGAACTGGACTCGTTTCATTCGGATTATTCATGCTGTCATTTATCACAGGGTATGGCTGGACGCTTTCTGCGATGTTATTACTCGGAATTGGAACCGCTTTCACCTACACGCCGCTTATTACTATATTAGTCGGTTGGTTTCCGAGAAAGCGCGGCATGCTGATTGGATTCCTTGTCAGCGGCATGGGGCTCGGAACATTAATTTCAAGTGCTTTAATTCCATTCTTCACGACGTGGTTCGGGGATATGGGCTGGCGCTATTTATGGTTCTTCTATGGCGCTGTGTCAATCGTCTCCATTATAATCGCGATGATCATCTTGCGTGACCCACCGATCCCATTATTGCCGAAGGAGACGCAGAAACGTTCATTTTGGACGAAAGTATACTTCAATAAACGCGTACTTCGCGTCGCTTTCATTTACGGCCTTGTGGGCTTTGCCTATTTGGTGCCGCAAAGCTTCTTGTTCAGTTATATTCTCGAAGTAGGGCTGACGAAGTTTCAGGCGGGGCAGATCATGGCAATCAGTGGAATTATGGCGATCTTCAGTGGGCCTTTATGGGGCGGGGTTTCGGACCGTATTGGTCGTAAATCGGCTTTGCTTACAACTCTTGGTATTGGAGCAGTTTCTCTAATCATTCCGGTGATGTTCCCGGTCTATATCGGACTCATCGTTAGCCAATTCCTATGGGGAGCAACGATTGTCGGGATGCTGTCGCTCTGTCAAGCGCTGTCTACGGAACAAGTCCATCCGACGTACGCACCTGTCGCACTTGGCTATGTGACGTTTTTCTTCGCAGGAGGACAGTTGCTCGGTCCGGGTATCGGCGGCTGGATTATTGATCGTTTTCAGCAAATACCGCTTGCACTTATTATGTGTAGTGCATTGCTTGGCATAGCGTTCTTGCTGTCGATTCGAATGAAAGCCCATGCGGTCGATTTGGATGTGACGGAGTTAGAAGCGAAACCTGTGCTGGACAACTTTTCTATAAAAGAGACATCTGCCAAGGAAGTGTGAATGGATCGGTAGTACTCATTTTTGTCAAATGAAATTACACTTCTTACTACAACTATATAGGAAGAAAAATAAGCGCCGACAATCCCATATAGGAATGTCGGCGCTTGTTTACTCTTCGTATTATTTGCTCTTCTCGGCATAGATCTTCATAGCATCGCGCATGAATGTTGCCAAGCCGTTTCCAAATTGGTCAATGTTCTGCATGAAGCGTTCATCATCCACATACAGTTGCCCAAGTCCTTTAAATGCATCTAACGAGTAATGGTGGCCAGTGTGCTGATTTAAGAAGTCATACCATTCATTGATACCTACTTGTGCCTCTACAGATTCAGGTGACGTATCTTTCAGCATGGCCAATTTTTTATAGATCGCTGTCATCTTCTCGCCCATCTCATGTTGTTCTGAAGTAGATTTGTTTTCAATGGCAGCAGTCGATTGATCCACTATTTCATCGCCCCATTTACGACGCGCTTCCTCTTTATACGAATTATGACTGAAATCAAAGCCATCAAATTTTTCTTTATTAGACATCTGTTTCTCTCCTTTCTCAAATTTAGTAGTCTTGTCAATTGTGGCAATCAGTCTGTCGATCCGCTCGCGTCTTTGCAGCAACATATGGCGTTGGAGCTTCAGCGCTTCTTGACGATCAAATGATGGACTACTAATCATTTCTTTTATTTCTTTAAGTGGGAAGTCGAGTTCTTTGAAGAACAGTATTTGTTGCAATGTATCCAGATTTTCAGCTGAGTACAGACGATATCCAGATTCCGTCATCTCATCCGGCGTTAGGAGACCGATTTTGTCATAATGATGCAGTGTGCGTACACTAATTCCTACTAATTCAGCAACTTCCTTTACCATCCATTTCATTGTATGCACCTCCCTACAATTACTACTTTAAAGTATAACGTTACGTAAGAGTCAATAGAGAAGATGAATATAAATTTGAAACGGTTTTCGATCTTATACGTATACAGAGTATGAAATAAAAATCTTGTTCCTAGAAAAGAGTGTTGAATATGTGGAGTTTACTATTATTTTCGTTACTCGCAGGGGTCGTGGCAAGTGCTATTATCGTTCCATTCCTTTCGGTAAATAATAAAAATGAGAAGTTGTCATTTAACCGATGGGTTGCTTTCGGAACACTTGCTGTGATTGCTACGATTGGTGTATTCGTATTTTATTATATAACGAATTTGGATCGTAACTGGACATCGCTTTGGACATTGCTTCTTATAGTGACTATTTTAGGAGCCGTTGTTTCTCAAGGTTTAGAACGCAAAGTCAAACTGGTCGTGTCATTTGCTGCGCTTCTAGTCGGTGTGTATATCTTAAGTGCGCCATTGTTTAATGCGAATAAAAAGTATGAAACGGTTGCGATGGCGCAAAAAGTAGAGATCACAGCGTTTGATGAAACGAAAACGCCTGCGAGTGTACCGCCGAAGTTTGCACGCAATAAAATGAAAAAAGCGTTCGGTCAAGTCCCGGATACGAGCTATTATGAACTGGGTCATTTGCAAATTCAAAAAGTACAAGATGAATTCGTCTACATTGCGCCTGTAGAGTTTTCAGGTTTCTTTAAGTGGTTCAACGGGAAAACTACACCAGGTTATTTTACGATGAGTGCAACGGATTCATCGGATAATCCTAAATTTATCAAAACGGAAATGGCGTATACAACTTCTTCCTATTTGCATAAAAAAGTGTATCGTAAAATGCGTATGGATATGCCGGATTTGATTTTTTACGGAGATGTTCAATTGGAAATTGATGATGAAGGCAAGCCGCATTATATTCGCACATACGGGGAATTCATAACGGCACGTAATGGATTTAACGCGAAGGGAATTGTCATGTTGAATCCGGAAACGGGTGCTACGAAGAAATATGCATTGAAAGATGTTCCGGAATTTATTAACGGAGCGATTTCGCCTGAAGCGGTAAGTCTTCAAAATAGTTATTTCGGAAACTATATTCATGGTTTTTGGAACTCTGTAGTCGGGAAGAAAGACGTGAAACTTCCTTCAGACGAAGGAACAGAAGCAAATGTTAGCCCGATCTTTGATGCGGATGGACATATGTATTACTTTACGGATTTCACTAGCCCGAAAGAAGGCGTAGATTCGATGCTTGGCTATGCATTAACCGATGGCCGAACAGGGAAAGCAACGTATTACACGGGGAACTTGGAAGAGTCCTACATGGATTCACAAGGTGCGCTCCAGATTATTGAGAAGAAGTTTATTGAGAAAAAATGGAGCGGGGAAATGCCCGTCTTGTATAATTTCTACGGGGAAGCTAGTTGGTTGACGCCGGTATTAGATTCGAACGGATTCTTGCAAAATTATTTCATTGTTTCCGCTGCGAATCCTGAGATCTCTGTATTTGCGAATTCACCAAATGAAGCGTTGAAATTATATAAAACAGCGCTCCAACGAGGTGGTAGTACAGTAGATGGAAGTTCAAATGCAGAAGAAGCGAAAGCGAATGTCACGGTTGCACGGGTGTTTAAAGAACGTGTAGGCGATTTCACGCTTGTCTCATTCCTAACAGAAGACGGCCGAAACTTCCTTGTTTCATCGGAAGTGGCACCACTTTCAATTTATGTAGAAGTAGGCGATCAACTGATTGTGACGTATTTGGAAACAGGTGAGTTATTCCTTCCTGTAAAAGCATTAATGAATAAGAACGTGAAATGAATATTTCTTATACCCCGGCATCGCAACTTGCGGTGTCGGGGTATTTTTATAATAATATCAAATAAATCACCTTAAAATATATTAGTAAATTCAATGAGAAGAATACGCTACAAGTTTATCGTGAATATTGTTCGGTGATGAATGGTTTTCATCAATGAATAATTATAAAATTCAATAAAAAACTTTTGTACTGCTTTTACGTAATGACGACATTCCCTATAAACGGAAAAACATTATAATATAGAGTTTTAAATTAAAATATCAGGTCAAATTTACTGTGGAGAGTTCTTCTAAATAGAACCACGTTTTTTAAAAATAATCTAATGGCATAACCAGCAAGGAAATGTGTTTTTGTTCATAAGATTTCGCTTATAAGAAATTCAATCAATTATACGTTTCTAGCAAATTAGTATTTATTATTACATAATGTATTATTTAGCAAAATGAACTATGGTAAAGTCGGGTTATTGTAGCGGTCTTTAGTTCATCTTGCCGAAAATGGTAATGTTCTAACAAATCGACAAAATATGGAAGTGAATACAGTTCTGCATTCATTGAAGTAAATGGTTTAATCTCAAATGAAATTTCAGAACATAATGAATAACCGCGCAATTTTACAGTACATAACAATGCACAAAAACTTTTATGCATAGGAGTGATGAAATGGCTGACAACAACAATCCAAAAACAGAAAGTCATGATCCAGGACGTAGAAATTTCTTGAAAAACACCGGTTTAGTAGTAGGTGGCGTGGCAGGTGGATCTTTGCTGGGCGGCTTATTTACTAATCAGATGAAATCTGATGACGGGAAAAAAGGGGAAAACGAAAAAACTGCTGCTAATGTGGATCCGTCCCACGCACGAGTTTTCTTCGGACGCTTTGAAGACTTTATCGTACTGGCAACGGCTACGGAACTTATTTTCCCTGAAGACGACAGTGGTCCAGGAGCTATCGGGTTGGATGTACCGTATTTTATCGATAAACAACTCGCAGGAACTTGGGGCATAAATGGTGACGACTACCGTCAAGCACCTTTTACCAATCTGGAAGGTTTGAAGAAAATTGAGAAGGCTGATGAAAAAGTCAATCATTCACGCGCGAATCGTGGGAAGATATTCCTTGAAGGATTGCGCTTGATGAATAATGAAAGCACAAAACGATTTGATACTTCATTTGATCAGGCGACAGAAGAGCAACAACATGAAATCATGAGCGATCTTGAAGCGGGTAAGCTCGATATGAAATCCATTCCATCGGATGCGTTTTTCGCACTACTTAAGCAAGCGACGTTGGAAGGTGCATTTTCGGATCCGTTATATGGTGGCAATAAAAACATGGACGGCTGGCGCATGAAAGAATTTGCCGGTGCGCGACCTTCTTATGCGGACGTCATTGAAAGTGAAGACTTCGTCGTACTGGATCCAATCAGTTTGACAGATTATCAACGAAAGAAATAAAATTTAGCGTTTCCAGGAGGTAAGACATATGGCAGTAGAGTTAAAAAAAGTAGACGTCGTCATCGTCGGTTCTGGCTGGGCAGGTGGAATTACGGCGGCCGAGCTGACGAAAAAAGGTTACAACGTAGTAGCACTTGAAAGAGGTAAAGAACAGTCACGTGACGACTTTATCGGTGCGAAAGACGAATTGAAATATTCTATTCGCTACAATATGATGCAAGATTTATCAAAAGATACGGTAACTGCAAGAGGAAGTATGGACGAAGTGGCGAAACCAGTGCGAAATAACAACTATGCACGTTTCGGGAATGACACAGGCGGTGCAAGTGTTCACTGGAATGGCGTGAGCTTACGTTGGTTGCCTTATGACTTTGAGATCCATAGCCAAACAGTAGAACGATACGGCAAGGAAAAAATTCCAGAAAACTGTACGATACAGGACTGGGGAGTTACGTACGATGACATGGAACCGTACTATGATAAATTTGAAAAAACAGCTGGAGTTTCTGGTGAAGAAAACCCTGTTGGGCCACCACGTTCGGACAAGTATCCGAATCCGCCATTGAAAACCACTCCATCGATCGAGTTGTTTAAAAAAGCTTCAACAAACTTGGGGTATCACCCATATCGTTTGCCAGCAGCTAATATGTCTGAGCAATATACGAATCCCGATGGCGAGACAATCAATGCATGTATGTATTGTGCGTTCTGTGAAGAGTACGGATGTGACTTCGGTGCCAAAGGGGATCCAATTGTTACCGTCCTTGAAACAGCTAGAAAAACAGGCAATTTTGAGATCCGCAATGAATCGACAGTTACGGAAGTCATTAATGACGGAACGAAAGCGATTGGTTTGAAATATATCGATAATATTACAGGAAATGAATTTATCCAACTTGCGGATATCGTCGTACTCGCTGGCTTCGTCTTTACGAATAACAAGCTATTATTGAAGTCGAAAATAGGCAAGCCGTACAATCCTGAAACGCAAGAAGGCGTAATCGGTAAAAACTTTACAGGCCACTTCAGTAATATTAGTACGTACATTGGTGCACGTGGTTTCTTCGATAATGAAAAGTGGAATTTATCGATGGGTACAGGTGCGCTAGGTGCAAAAGTAGATGACTTTGCGGGAGATAACGTGGATCATACAGACCTTGATTTCCTTCACGGTTATGAAATCCGCTATTACCATTTAGGTCAGCGTCCTATCGATAATAACCATGTACCAGAAGGCACGCCTGCTTGGGGTAAAGAATACAAAGAGAAGAACTTGTTTTATCATAACCGCAGCTTGATCATTCGAGCGAAGACTGCGTTTCTGCCTAACCGGTACACGTACTTGGATTTAGATCCTACGTATAAAGATGAGCTAGGCGATCCGTTGATTCGTGCAACGGTGCACTATGAAGAGCAAGATATTAAACGCGCGCAGCATGGTGTAGAAACATGTAAAGAAATTATGACAGAAATGGGTGCGGATATTATTGACCTAGTCGATGTTCCGGATGATGTGAAGTTTGACAGTAAGTTCTACACAAATCACTTCCTCGGCGGTGCGATCATGGGTGAAGATCCTGAGACATCCGCTGTCAACTCGTACTCGCAAATGTGGGATATGGAAAACTTGTTCGTGCTAGGTGGATCTTCATTCCCACACAACAGTAACCATGACCCGACTGAAACAATCGGTGCGTTTGCTTACCGCGCTTCAGAAGGTATGATCCAGTATCTTGAAGGCGAAGGCGGCTTGTTAGTGGAAGCTAAACAAACGAGTAAAGCGTAAAAGAGTAATTATATAAATAAATAATGTATTTAAAATAGCCTAGTGTCGCAAATGCGATACTAGGCTATTCTTTAAATTTAATAACATACAAACGGATAACTATAACGTGTTAATTGTGTATGTATTCGTATAACTACTTTAACCCTGCGATCTCCTCTTCAGTCAAATAGCGCCAATGACCGCTCTCCAATGATCCAAGCTCAATATGTTTGATTCGTACCCTCTGTAAATGCGTTACAGTATATTGAAAACGTCTGCACATTCTACGGATTTGTCTATTCAATCCTTGGGAAAGCGTCATACGAAACGTATAGTCATCGATCTGAGTGACCGGACAAGGATTAGTCGTGGTGTACCCTTTAATTCTTGGGTTGTAAATATCTACACCGTTTGATAAGTCTTCTATAAAGGTGCCCGTAATCTTTTTATCAACAATTACTACATATTCTTTTTCTTGCTGATTTTCTTCTTTCATTAACGCATTCACAATACTTCCGTCATTCGTTAATAAAATCAGACCTTCCGTTTCTTTATCTAGACGGCCAACGGGAAAGATCCGTTCAGGATAGGAAATGAAGTCGATAATATTACCAGCAATAGCAGGAGACGCTGTACACGTAATGCCACTTGGTTTATTGAGCATGATATATACGTCTTCGGAAGTATGTGCGATTAGATGACCATCGACTTCAACTTGATCGTTCTCTTCAACTAGATACGCATGGGAAGCAATCTTGCCGTTAACTAAAACTTTTTCAGCTGTAATATACCGCTCTGCCTGTCTTCTCGAACAAAACCCTGAAGAACTAATATATTGATTCAATCTCAACATGTCCGCTCCTGTCTTTCTATAACGTTTCTTTTAGTATATCATGATTGCTCTTTTGACTACGCACGGCATTCGGATAGGTATTCGATATGAAGCAAATGGAGAGCGTTTTGATATAATGAAGGAAACGTCTAATGAGTAGGACTGACTGCACGAGGAAATACAGACTCAGGAGGGTAATATATTGACGATAGAATTTGTGAAATTAACGGAACCTACAGCTGCGCTGATCCACACGCTGAATCGCTGGGGGAATGATATGTATTTGAAACCTTTGAATCAACCGAATCCAAGTAAAGAAGCATTAGAGCAAGAATATACTCTCACTATAGAAGATGTTATTCAAAAGTTAGCATATCAACATACATTCCTTATCTATTTGGAGGATCAGCTAATCGGTGAAATGAGCTATACAGTGGACCCTGATCATTTACTTAAAAAAGAACCCGGGACGGCGTGGATCAGTATTTCCATTGGGGAACGTCAAGGACGAGGGAAGGGCATTGGTTTTACGGCGCTCGACTACTTGGAACAACAAATTAAAGGACAAGGTCTTAAGCGAATGGAATTGGGTGTATTTGAGTTTAACGAGCCCGCTTTGAAACTGTATAAGAAATTAGGGTATCGAGAAATCGGCCGGATAGAAAACTTCACGTATTACGAAGGGGATATGCGTGCGGATATTCGTATGGAGAAATGTTTCTAATTTTAAGAAAATAAAATTATTTTATTGGTTGATCTAGCTTGATCTAACAAGGTTTTAATAGCTAGTATACGAAGATTGCAGTAGCAAAATACGAAGAAGTAATCATTTGGGTTGCTTTTTTATTTAATGTCTGTTATATTTAAAGAGTATTATCTTTGTTCTTTTTCAGATCGAGAATATATTTCATGGAAATATATTTTGTTTTTCGTCTAAAGTTTTGAGCAAGTATAGTAACATCATTGTGTGGACATCCACACTAGGAGGCAATTAATTATGGAACAAGGTACAGTGAAATGGTTTAACGCAGAAAAAGGTTTTGGCTTCATCGAGCGCGAAGCAGGGGAAGACGTATTCGTACACTTCTCAGCTATCCAAGGCGACGGTTTCAAATCTTTAGACGAAGGTCAAAGTGTAACATTTGAAATCGAACAAGGACAACGTGGCCTACAAGCTACTAACGTTCAAAAAGCTTAATTTAAGCTTTAGAAAGGCCCTCTATGGAGGGTCTTTTTTTTATGATTATATTTATTTTACATAAGAAGTAAAAGCGTACTAATTCATTTGAGAATTAGTACGCTTTTTGAATATAAAGGTTAAACCAAATATGGGTAGAGAAAAATAAAAGCGCAATAGTAATCATACATTTTATGCGTAATTTATGATTTATCAGAAAATTAGTTAACAAATCTTTCTTAATTCACTAATAAAGTTTAAAATGGAAGGATATAAGGAGAGTGACATCCATTGAAATATGAAAACACATGGGATTTAGAAACTATTTTTGCTGGGGGAACCCAGTCTGAAGAAGTACAAACTAAGCTTTCGGCTGTAAAAGAAGATATTGTCGTGTATGCAGATCAATTAAAAGCGTGGAATTATGATCCAGCGAACGGTGCTTCTACACTAGCTGAATTATTAAAACAGCAAGAAGTCATTGGGAAAGGTTTAGGGCAGGTTGGCACATTCATCAATATGTGGCGAGACGCTTTCATGGATGATGCGCATGCAAGCGTTGTCAAAGGCCAGGTGATGGAGTTAGGTAGTGAAATTCAGCAATTGTCTACGATCTTTACGAAGAAACTTGTAGCGATTTCGGATGAAAATTGGGGAAGTCTTCTGCAAGATGATATGTTACACGAAATCAGCTTTGCGTTGAATGAAATACGCGAAGAAGGTAAACGTTTATTATCTGAAGACGAAGAAAAGTTGATTGCTAAATTAAATAAAGATGGCCTTGCAGCATGGAGCGATTTGTATAATACGGTGGGCTCCACGATGACGGTTCCTTTTACAGATAAAGACGGTGACACAACGGACTTATCCATTGGTCAAGCGATGAACAAAATGTACGCTGATCCGGATCCACAAGTGCGTGCAGACCTTTTTGACAGTTGGGAGAAAACGTGGTCGACGAACGGACCGATCTTTGCGGATATCTTGAATCACTTGGCAGGTTACCGTCTGACATTGCAAGAAGTACACGGGAGAACAGGCCATTTAGAAGAACCACTTGAATATAATCGGATGTCCGAAGAGACGTTGTCCGCGATGTGGTCGGCAGTGGACGCGCAGAAACAAACGTTTATTGATTACTTAGGGCAAAAAGCAGATTTATTCGGCGTAGAAAAACTTGGTTGGCAAGACGTGGCGGCTCCTGTTGCGGTAGGGGAAACGAAACCGACTCGTTTCACTTACGATGAAGCATGCGATTTCATTATTGAAAATTTCGCTTCATTCGGACCGAAACTCACCTCCTTCACAAAGCATGCACTTGAAAATCGCTGGGTTGAAGCGGAAGATCGTTCGAATAAGCGCCCAGGCGGTTATTGCACAAGCTTGCCTGAATTCAAAGAGTCGCGTATTTTCATGACCTTCACAGGTTCACCAAGTGATACGAGTACATTAGCGCATGAACTCGGGCATGCCTTCCATAGTCACGTCATGAAAGATCTACCCGAACTTAATCAAGGGTATGCGATGAACGTGGCGGAAACGGCCAGTACGTTTGCTGAGACCATTATTGCAGATGCTACGGTGAAAAATGCTGCATCGGATGAAGAGAAAATTTCTTTGCTTGCCAATAAATTAGAAGGTGCAACGGCTATGTTTTTAAATATCCGTGCCCGCTTTATATTCGAGGATAAATTCTATACGGAGCGCGCAAATGGCATCGTTTCGGAAACTCGTTTGAATGAATTAATGGTCGAAGCGCAAAAAGAAGCATTCGGTGATAGCTTGTCTTCTTACCATCCACATTTCTGGGCAGCGAAATTACACTTCTTTATCGATAGTGTACCGTTCTATAACTTCCCGTACACATTTGGGTATTTGTTCAGCTTAGGGATCTACGCGGAATACTTGAAACAACCTGAAGGATTTGAAGAGAAGTATATCGCGTTATTGCAAGATACAGGATCGATGAAAGTAGAAGATTTAGCGAAGAAGCATTTAGATGTAGATATTACAAAAGAAGATTTCTGGGCGGCTGGCATTGCGCTCGTTGCGAAAGACGTAGAAGAGTTTGTTGAACTGACGGACGCCTTACAGAAGTAAACTTGAAGGAGTGAAGTCCGATTACAATCATTATCATGGTGATCGTCGGTGTATTGATGGTGGTCGCGGGGTATAAAACTGCGCAAAAGATCAATAAAAGGTAATAGAAAGCGAAAAAATCCCGATTCTCTTATTTAAGAATCGGGATTTTTGATTGGATTTATTGATTTTCTTGATTATTAAACTT
The DNA here is from genome assembly GCF_002743115.1 of Sporosarcina sp. P17b. Taxonomy (NCBI): domain Bacteria; kingdom Bacillati; phylum Bacillota; class Bacilli; order Caryophanales; family Caryophanaceae; genus Sporosarcina; species Sporosarcina sp. P17b. Next base: position 104,818 of record NZ_PDYP01000005.1, read on the forward strand.
ATCCATAATGTAACCAACAATGGCAGCGACGAGCGCGGGTAAAGCCCAGCCAAGTCCTTGTTCGAAAAATGGAATAAATTCTAGCCAGTCAGTCAAGCGATCCGAACTGTACCCTATGCTAGTCAGTATTTCGTATAACGCAAAAACAGTTGTGATAAATATGGAAAGTCGATACATCATCTTTCCGCCACCTGCAACGTGTTGGAATAACGAAAGAATGACTAGCACGATGGAGATCGGATAAATAAACACTAATAAAGGTATAGCCAAAGCTAAAATGGCATTCAATCCTAAATTGGATACTAACAACGCGAACAATACAAAAATAGCGACATACGCCTGGTAACTCAATTTTGGGTGAATTTCATTGAAAAATCTTGAACAGGCATTAATTAGACCGACACAAGTTGTTAAACAAGCCAACATGACAATGATTCCGAAAAGTAGTCCGCCGCCGCTTGGGAACAACATGCGAGCTGCTTCCGTTAATACTTCTGCGCCATTTCCAAAAGATTGTTCATTTGGAATCACTTTGCCGATCCACCCGAGTGAGAAATAGACAGTGGCCAATCCGATACTTGCGATGAAGCCGGCACCGAGAGTCCCTTTAACAAGCTCCGCCTTCGATCTGGAACCTTTGTCTTTTAGCGCGTTGATCACGACAATTCCAAACGCCAGCGCTGCGACAGCGTCCATTGTGAAATAGCCTTCCAAGAAGCCAGTTACGAATGGGGCTGATGCATAATCTGCTTGTGGAGCAGAAGATATGTTATCAAATTTGATGAAAGCTTGGACAACGAGTACCCCTAAAACTAGCAAAAGAATAGGCGTTAAAAATTGGCCAATTCGATCCACGATTTTTTTAGGGTTTAAGCTGATGTAATAGGTTAAACCGAAAAATAATATAGAGAATATAAGCAATGGGATGCTGCCATTCACTTCAACGATTTGTTTGAACCCTAACTCATATGCAACATTTGAAGCTCTCGGTATACCGTAAAAGGCTCCAATGGACATATAGATAATGATGGCAAAAATCATTCCGAACACTTTATGTACACGGTTACCCATCGACAATAGTCCGTTATCAGACAAGGCGATCGCCATGATTGCCATGAAAGGCAGTAGTACGCCTGTGATGAGGAAGCCCGTAATGGCGGGTGCAAAGTTCGTGCCTGATTCTAATCCAAGAAATGGTGGAAAGATGAGATTTCCAGCTCCGAAGAATAAGGAGAAAAGCATGAATCCTGTGAATAGTATGTGTTTTTTACTCACTATAATACCTCCTGGTGTGTTTTGTGTGTGCCTAGAGTAAAATGATAGTACATAATATTACTATATAGAGTTATTGTAATCTAGAATATTGCGACTTCGCAAAATATAGTGTCAATTGTATCGATAATTTACCCAATACCGATGATTCGACATATACGTTTCACCGCAAAATTGATTCCGATCAATCGGGTACGATGTGCAGCTTACATCTTCATTCCTTTATTTTTGCGCATAAAAAACTCGCCCCCTAAATAGGGACGAGTCTTTACTCGCGATACCACCCATGTTCGAAAATCTTCGTAAAACGATAGAAAAATTACAATCACTATCATCATACGATTATACATGTTCCATTTAACGGCGGAAGTCCGGCAAAATTTACTATTTTCAACTTTGCATCTTGGAGATGATTTTCCGACACGATCTGTTCATCAGCTTTCACCAAATGCTGACTCTCTTGGGAACAGGATTCCTATCGTACTCTTTCTCGTCACTGAATATTATATACTACAATACAATTTAACAGACAACTATTAGAAAGGTCAATACCTTTTAATATATTCGGAATATTGAAACGCGTTCACATATTGGAGTAAGAGGGAAGATAATACAACGATAGAAAGTTTAGTATTTTTATTGTGTTTTGGAAGAGTTTCATTCACTAATTACTGGACTTTATGGCTTTTAAACGCATTTTCAATAATATGTACTAAGCAATGCTACGATTAGTGTAGAGACACTTAAAATGCAAGTAATAGTTCGCAAGTTGTTCAGTAATGTCCAACTAGATTCAAAACGTACTCTTAATTCATTCCATTTAGCATCGCTTGCAGGTAATTCTGCAGAGATAATGGCTTTATTTAACGGAAGATTTCCTAAGAAAGTGATAAGTAAAGTCGCGATATAGAAGATCAATGCGATCGATCCTAAAACAATTTGAGAAGACTGCTGCGTCAAAACAGCTACTACAATAAATCCAATTTGCGCTAGAAGAGCACCGTTTGAAATGATAAGGAAAAGTGGATTGGCTACGGATGAAGTCAAGTGTCTAATGGCAAGAACGAAAGTACGATCTTCTGCTTTACGTAGACCGGGCATGACGGAGTTGGCGTATGCAAAGACGATACCAGCCATCATTCCGGTTGTGAGTACAGCGAGACCCGCTAAAACTGTAAAGAGTAATGACTTATTATCTTCGATTGGCTCATTTTGTTCAGCCATCAACCCTTCACTCAATTCCGTGGATTTTAGTGCGGCCGGTTGCGAAAAACTGAATTGCTGTAACGGGTGGTCATTCATCTCAGGATGGGGTACATTATCCGAAGCAAATGCTGTCGATGGCAATAGCGATAGGCAGAAAATGACTAAGACAGCACGAAACCCTGTAAATAATCCATTCATATGTGTGTATATCTCCTTTAGTGTGTGCATGTCACGCGTTATTCAATTGTCATGCTTGTGAAGTAAATGAGGAATAGCTAATTGAATAAATTCTTCTGGTGTGATCTCGTTACTCTTTCTTTTCCATTCTACAGAAGCTCCATAGATTCCCCAGCTCAAGATGACAGCGGTAATCTTCAACCCTTCATCTTCTTCTGTTTTATGTTGTTTTAACAGCATTCTATAAAAAATGATTTCGAGCTGTTCTCGAATATTCCGAGCAATCGTATCTTCGTATCCCCTGTGACAACGGTTCGATAAGGATTTTTGGAAGTTCGTGATCGCTACAAAAATACTCGTGATCACTTCTTCGTTTAATTCATTGCCTTGATAATTGCTGCAATCCAAATTCACTACTAACACTTCAGATAATACCTTTTCCAATAAGTCATATATATCCTCAAAGTGATAATAGAACGTTGCACGATTAATCATCGCTTCCGCCGCAATATCTGTAACCGTAATATCTTTAAATTCTTTTTTACCCGACAGTTCCATAAAAGTATCCATGATTAATTTACGTGTACGTAGAATTCGTGGGTCCGTCTTCGGTTGATTCATGTCGTTTTCCCTCCTACTTTTCCGACAATGTCTTCAATGTGTTGTATAAGCGACAAAACCAAGGTTCTATTGGTGTTGATCATTTTCATTATGGTATAGAATTTAGTTGTAGGCAAATGATTAGCGCGTAAAGCAGAGGATGCGAAACGTAATTAAATTTTGCGCTAGCAGTGGAAATTAGAAAAAATAGATTCGAACGGAAGAAAGCGCGGATTCCGTAAACTATAGAAAAGGGGAATAATACATTGAAAAACAACAATAATATGATGTGTGATATGGAAACAGGAATATGTGGAGAAGCAGGAAGCGATGAAATGGAAATAATCGATTTTAATCAGACAGCAAAAGAGATTAATTTGTATTATGTGACGGATCCTATATGTTCTCATTGTTGGGCGATTGAACCTGAGCTTCGTCGATTTGTAGAACAATATGGTCATTATTTCAACATGCATACGGTGATGGGCGGTTTATTGGAAAAATGGCATGACGGGCCGATCGATCCTGGAAATGGTATTTATAAGCCGGCTGACGTGGCGGGTCATTGGAGAGAAGTTGGAGAACATTCAAGAATGTCGATTGATGGTAGTTTAATGGTTGATAATCCAGTCCAATCTTCGTATCCTCCGTCTCGCGTATTTAAAATTATTCAAAAGAATCATGGCGACACATTGGCATCTGCCTATTTACGACGTACAAGAGAAGAGCTTTTCGTATTCAATCAAAATATTTCAGAACGCGCTGAGATGGTTGGAATCGTCAATGCACTTGGCCTTGATGGAGAAGCGATTGTCAATGAAGCTGAACAACCAATCGGACAACAATTATTGAATGAAGACTTTGCACAAGCTAGAAGTTTAGGTGCAACGGGTTTCCCAAGCATTATTATGATCAATGCAAAAAATAAAGGCTTGAAAATTGTAGGGGGTCGTCCACTTGAATCCTACGTCGATGGATTAAAAAAAGTTCTTGACGTGGACACACTACAACCAAAGCCACAACCAGCAATTTCTAGCTTGCTTGAAAAAGAAAGACTACTTTTCTCAAAAGAAATTGAAGTGATGTACGATGTAGAACAATCTGACGTAGCTTCTTATGTAGAAAAAGAACTTTCACCGAATCCATATCAAGCAAAAGAAATACTAGGAGAAGTCTATTTCACAACTACTGAATGAAAAGGAGAATGAACATGAGCTACATTGCACAAGTTGATTTTAAAATGGATGGACCGTTTGGAGAAGAAATGGCAGAAGGGTTTGCTGATTTGGCGAAAAGCATCAATGAAGAAGAGGGATTCATTTGGAAAATATGGACGGAAGATCCTGAAGCCAAAGAAGCCGGTGGGATTTACAATTTCGAAACAAAAGAATCGGCTGAAAAATATGTAGAGATGCATACAAAGAGATTAGCTAGCTTTGGTATTACGGGCGTTAACGCAAAAATCTTTGCTGTTAATTCTACATTGACTGCGATCAATAAAGGACCTGTAAACTAAATTACTAGAAGTATTTCTGTAAAACACGTACTATAACATAAAATCGACTTCCTTTTGGATAGTCGATTTTATTGTATACGATGAAAAAGGAGGAGTTACGATTGTTACAAAAACTCGCAGCAGGAAATCATGCCGTGCCATTTAGAGGACCTTTCACTATTACACGCGTTCAACCAGGCGATATTCTTGGCGATGAAACAACAGACACAGCGTTTGGCCCATTAGCAATCATTGACCATGCGGTGATGAAAAAAGGGTTAACGATTAAAATGCACCAGCATATCAATGATGAAATTTTAAGCTATATTGGCTCTGGCGTCATGCATCATCGTGATTCTGCAGGATTTGAAGCGCCGATTGCTCGTGGGAAATTAATGTTGATGAATGCAGGAGCAGGGTTTTGGCATGAAGAAAAAGTAAAAGAAGATGAAGTAGAAATGCTTCAAATCTTCGTGCGACCGAATGAAACCGATCTATCACCGGAAATTCAATTTCATGATAAACCGGTAGACAATAAGGATTGGTATGTCATGGTAGGGCCTGAAGGTAGCGAAGCCCCATTGTATGTACGACAACAAGTCTACATTCTAGACGCGCATCCTAAAGCAGGTGAAGTGGTTGACGTTCCAAGCTATTCAGGTCTCACTCCTTTCCTATACGTCATGAATGGAGAGATTACGATGGAGCATCTGACAATTGGCAAACAAGAAGCGGTAACCGATCCAGTCAATCCACTACCATCGTTTGTCGCGAATGAAGATACTACACTTGTCCTGTTCTTTGTTGAAATGACTGCGACTATGTCTATGGGTGGAACTATTAGTGGGTTGAAGAAGTAGCCACGAATAAATGAATTTACAATTTTATGTGTTGACAATGAAATTTACCCGTGTTATATTTATATTGAATTCGAGATAGGTTAATTAATTGCAAAAGCAATTGACGCTAATTTAAAGACAATCTCTTTTTTTTAAACAAATTTGTCTCGAATTAATAGTATATGAAAACGAGCTAATATATAGGAGGATGTATATGAACCATTTAAAAGGAATTCATCACGTAACAGCTATTACGAGTAGTGCAGAAAAGAATTATGATTTTTTCACCTTGTATTAGGAATGCGTCTCGTAAAGAAAACTGTCAATCAAGATGATGTGCAAACCTACCACTTATTCTTCGCAGACGATAAAGGCTCGGCTGGAACAGATATGACATTTTTCGATTTCCCGGGTATTCCAAAAGGTACGCATGGTACGAATGAAATTTATAAAACTTCATTCCGTGTACCGACAGATGCGGCACTTGATTACTGGATGAAACGTTTTGAAAAATATGAAGTACAACATAATGGAATCGAAGAAGTTTTCGGTAAAAAGACGTTTTCATTTGTAGACTTTGATGATCAACAATATATGTTAGTTTCCGATGAGTTGAACGAAGGTATTGAGTCAGGAACACCTTGGCAAAATGGTCCCGTACCATTGGAGTTCGCCATTACAGGTTTAGGACCTATTCATATTCGTATCGCTGAATTTGATAAGTTTAAAGGTGTTTTGGAAAATGCAATGTTCATGCGAAAATTTTGCAAGTGAAGGTTCATTCCATTTATTCGAAGTGGGTGAAGGTGGAAATGGCGCGCAAGTCATCGTGGAACATAATGAAACGTTACCTGAAGGTCGACAAGGATTTGGTACAGTGCATTACGCAGCTTTCCGCGTGGAAGATACGAACGTATTGCATGAATGGATAAATCATATGCAATCATCGGATTTTAGAACTTCAGGCTATGTGGATCGCTTCTTCTTTGAATCTTTATACGCAGCAGTCGCGCCTGGCATTCTATTTGAATGGGCAACAGATGGTCCTGGATTCATGGGAGACGAACCGTATGAAACAGTTGGGGAGATTCTTTCATTACCACCATTCCTTGAAGGACACCGCGAAGAAATTGAAGCAAAAGTTAGACCGATCGATACAGTACGTAGCACACGTACATTTGATAAAGAGTATTTGTAAGGAGTTGGAATGAACAATGAGTTTTTTCAGTAAATTATTTGGAACAAAACAACAGGAGGAAATAAAAATGACAAAATCAAATATCGGTATTATTTTAGGATCCACACGTGAAGGACGCGTAAGTCCACAAGTAGGAGCATGGGTAAAAGAATTGGCAGACAAACGCGGAGATGCGAATTACACGATTATTGATATCGCGGATTATAAATTACCACTTCTGGGCGAAGCAGGCGGCGATGCATCAGGCGCAGCAGCATGGTCAGAAATTATCGCAAAACAAGACGGGTTCGTATTCATCGTTCAAGAATACAATCACTCCATTTCGGCTTCACTTAAAAATGCATTAGACTACCTTCGCGTAGAGTGGAACGACAAAGCAGCAGGTATCGTTTCATACGGTTCAGTTGGCGGAGCTCGTGCAGCAGAACATTTACGTGGTATTTTGAGCGAATTATCCGTAGCGCATGTTCGTGTTCACCCGGCATTATCATTGTTTACAGACTTTGAAAATGGCACAGAACTTAAAGCTGCTGACGTACAGGCCGCTTCAGTAAACCAAATGTTAGACCAAGTAATTCCTTGGACAACAGCATTGAATACAATCCGTAAATAAGCTAAAGGTATAAAGTTTTCTATATAGGTCATAGTAATAGAGTGTTTACACTTAAATACAACGATTTCAGATACAACCAAATTGAATATATTGAATTCGAGACAGTTACATTGTATAATGGTCTTAATACGTAAATAAAAAGGAGAGTTTTAACATGACAAAATGGAATGTAGATGCAGCGCACACGAACGTAGGGTTTTCAGTAAGACATATGATGGTATCCAATGTAAGAGGTAGCTTCACTGGAGTGGAAGGATCGGTTACTGGAGATCTAGACAATTTAACAGATGCGAAGATTGACTTCAAGATTGATGTGAACACGATCAATACAAATAATGAAGATCGTGATAACCACCTTCGTTCAGCTGATTTCTTTAATGTAGAACAGTATCCGACTATCACATTTGATTCGACTGAAATTGTCAAAACAGGAGAAGACGAATACGATGTAACTGGCGATTTGACAGTTAAAGATGTTACGAAGAAAACTACATTTAACGTATCGCGTACGGGAGCTGGGAAAAATCCTTGGGGTGTGGATGTAGTTGGATTTGAAACAGCTATCAAAATTTCTAGAAAAGAATATGGTTTAACTTGGAACCAAGCGCTAGAAACAGGCGGCGTATTAGTAGGCGACGATATTAAAATCACAGTAGAACTTCAAGTGAATCCAGCATAACGAATAGACGATACTCGCCTCTTTCTGATTGAATAGGATTACTTGAGCCACTAGTTAGTGAATGAAAAAATAGTAAAACTAAGTGAGATGATAAGTATGAATGCAAAAGATCAACTGGAAGAGGCATTATCTCTGAAATTATTCGTTGTTCTAACCCGTGCTGTAGAGTCAATAAAAAAGCGTGTCATTGAAGATATAAAATGTTTGGGTTTAAACCCGACAGAGTTCGCGGTTCTGGAATTCATTTACAGCAAAGGTGATCAACCGATACAAAAAATTGGTGAGAAAGTGTTAATTGCCAGTAGTAGTATTACGTATGTGGTCGATCAGTTGGAAAAGAAACAGTTGTTAAAGCGAAAACCGTGTCCGAAAGATCGTCGGGTCATCCATGCTACGTTGACCACTGAAGGAACCGAACTGATGAATCAAGTCTTTCCAGAACATAAAAAAGCGATGAAAGAAATTTTTAGTGGATTAGACGTAAAAGAAAAGCAAGAAGTAATTGAACAGCTGAAAAAAGTAGGCTTTCACGCGCAAAACTTGTAACTTTTCATTTGATACCTCGAATTCATACTAGATTAATTGACTTTAATTATATAGTGAATAACAAAAGGAGTGGGAAATATGATGAAGCAAACTAGTGGTATCCATCACATTACAGCTATTGTTGGGCATCCTCAAGAAAACGTCGATTTTTATGCAGGCGTTTTAGGTTTACGTTTAGTGAAAAAAACAGTGAACTTTGATGATCCAGGTACGTACCATTTATATTTCGGTAATGAAGGCGGCAAACCAGGTTCGATTATCACGTTCTTCCCATGGGCAAATGCCTATCAAGGGAAAATAGGAGATGGCCAAGTAGGTGTAACTTCTTATGTTGTTCCTCTTGGAGCACTAATGTTTTGGGAACAACGCTTAGCCAAATTTAACGTGGATGTAACGAAGACAGAACGATTTGGTGAGCAGTACCTACAGTTTAATGACCCACATGGTCTTCAACTTGAACTAGTGGAGCGTGCGGAAGGTGAACAGAATGCCTGGACATTTGGAGGCGTGACACCTGAAGTAGCGATTAAAGGTTTCGGTGGCGCTACTTTATATTCTTCACAACCGACTAAAACAGCAGATCTATTGGAAAACGTCATGGGGCTTGAACGGATCGAAAAAGAGGGAGACTATATTCGTTTCCGTTCATCCGCAGACATTGGAAATATTGTCGATCTCAAAGCAACTTCAACGGGTAAAGGTCAAATGGGCGTCGGAACTGTTCACCATATTGCGTGGAGAGCGATTGATGACGAAGATCAATTGGAATGGCAAGACCATGTTTCAGAACATGGGTATGGCGTGACGGCAGTTAAAGATCGAAACTACTTCAATGCGATTTACTTTAGAGAGCATGGAGAAATTTTATTCGAAATTGCGACGGATCCTCCAGGCTTTGCGCATGATGAGTCGGAAGAAACGATGGGACAAGAATTGAAATTACCTGCACAATATGAGCAACAACGTGATGAAATGGAGCGCAGATTGATACCGATTACTGTCCGTGAATTGTAATCCATCAACTCGTCTTGTTCTGAAGTGACTACTTTAAAGAAGTTAGTGAAAGGTGTGTACATGTTCGTCTACTGTTTAACAGACGGCATTTCTATCCTGCACTGACTTCTTTTTTTATATATTTGAAATTTTATTTTAAAAAGGAGTATCCTTATTCAGAAAGCTCTCTATATAGCTAGTGAAGAGGCAAATAGCTGCCACTTACAACAAGTTAATAGGGGGAAACTAGTATGCAAATTAACCATGAATCGTTTCTACAATTTCATCCACAGACAGCGGAGAAGATCGGACTCAATGAATCGATGTTCTTGCAGCAAATCCACGAACTGTCTTTCGGTCCGTATGATACGGAAGAAGGGACGCAGTGGGTGCGCAGGTCGTATAAAGAGTGGCATGCTGTGATGAGTTTCTGGTCAATGGCTACGATTATTCGTGCAATACGAAAACTGGAGAAGTCCGGCTGCATTTATTCGAAGCGACAGAACTTTGGAGAAAAGATGTACCTCGTGGATTATGAAGTATGTAAGTCGAATGCGATACATTTGCTTCAACCGGCGAGCGAGGAAGTAGTGAATATCAACTAATGTGTAATACGAATGAGTGGAGGCTTATGCTTCCGCTCTTTTTTCGTGGAGTTTTGTAGCTAGAAAAAATAGTTTGAATAGGAGTATCCTTATGCAAAAAGCCTTCTATATAGTAAGTGAAGTGGTGAATTGCTATCACTTACATACTTTTTAGGAGGAATTCAGTATGAAGTTATTAATCAATGAACAGCCATTACAATTATTGCCGTCTCTTGTCCATTTAGTCGGATTGAATGAGGCGTTATTTCTGCAGCAACTGCATTTCCGCTCACTCATTTCAAAAAATGTGCGCGACAACTGTCGGTGGGTGTATAAAACGGTTGATCAATGGCAGGAGGAATTTTCATTCTTGTCGTGTATGACGATCAAACGCACGATCTATAATTTGGAAAAGCAAGGATACCTCATTTCGACTTCACAATATAACAAAATGAAAATCGATAAGACGAAATGGTATCGGATTGATTATACTAAACTACCGGTTTTTTCTAGTCAAGAAGATACGTCGGTAGAAGAAACGGTACTAGCAAAAAGTGAACTGGAAGTAGATCATGCGATGTTTCAATCTGATACAACGGACGTTTCACTTCGAAACGCTGTGTCATACCAACATGAAACGAGGGACTGTACCAATGTGAGACGGCCTATAACCAAAGAACTTAAAGAACCTAAAGAAATAAAGAATAAAGAGCTTGTCGAGAAGCCTCTCGACGTTACGCATTTCGTCATTTCGTATTTGAACGAGAAAACCGGTAAGCAATTTAAAACAACATCTGCAGCAACTAAGAAATTTATCAACGCAAGAGTGAAAGAAGGCTATACACAACAAGATTTCATACAAGTCATTGATCTCAAAGTTACGCAGTGGAATAACAATCCTGAATACCGTGCATACTTACGTCCTTCCACGTTATTCAACCCGACGAACTTTGAAAACTATTTGAATGAACAACCGGTAATTCCTACACAAGCTGTGCAAAGGCATGTGTATCGCGCGCCTGTATTGGATTTTAGCCGAGGTGAGAATCTAGGCTAGATAGTGAATGTGAACGAGAAAGTAAATCTTTGAAAAAAGTTGTTCTTTTAGAACCCGAAAGATTGACACATCGCCTATAAAAAAGCATGATAAGAATAAATGAACGGTATCTATATTGCCGAATTCAAGTGATCAACGAAAGAGGTTTTCAGATGGACGAACAGAAATACGAATACTTGGCGGATAATCCGAATATCAAAGTGATACCCATTATGCTTGCACTGATCATCGGTGCATTCTTCGCTATTCTAAACGAAACATTATTGAACATCGCACTTATTACGTTAATGGATCAATTTTCGATTACATTACCTACTGTGCAATGGATGGCGACAGGCTTCATGCTCGTCATGGCAGTGGTCATTCCCATCTCAGCATTACTAATCCAATGGTTCACAACGCGCCAGCTATTCCTTGGTACTATGACCGTCTTCACTATCGGAACGATCGTAGCAGCGAGTGCACCGACGTTCGCAATTCTTTTAACAGGACGATTAATTCAAGCTGTTGGAACAGGCTTGCTCATGCCGATCATCTTCAATGTATTCCTACTCATTTATCCGCCACATAAACGCGGAAAGATTATGGGACTTATCGGACTTGTCATCATGTTTGCGCCCGCAATTGGTCCGACGTTATCAGGCGTCATCGTGGAATACTTAGGATGGCGTTATCTATTCTTGTTAGTCATTCCATTCGCGCTATTCTCGATTGCCTTCGGTTTTAAATACTTGATCAACGTTACCGAAGTCACAAAGCCTAAAATCGATTATCTTTCATTGGTCTACTCATCGATCGGCTTTGGTTCACTCGTCTATGGGTTCAGCTCTGTTGGTAACAGCGCAAAAGGTTTTGCAGATCCGCTCGTCTTACTGTTTATTAGCATCGGAGTGATCGGGATCGTCCTGTTCGTGCTACGTCAGTTGAAGCTAGAAGAACCGATCATGAATATGCGTGTGTTCCGTTACCCAATGTTCACACACGCCGTCATTCTGTTTCTGATCATCATTATGGCGATGTTCGCATCGGAAATTATCTTGCCTATTTACATGCAAGGTCCTCTCGCATTAACTGCTGCCACAGCCGGTTTGATTTTACTGCCAGGCAGTATACTAAACGGTATTATGTCACCATTCATGGGCTCACTATTTGATAAGTTCGGACCTCGTGTGCTGATGATACCTGCTACGATCGTATTGAGTGCAACGATGTTCATGATGAGCCGGTTAACGCTCGAGACGCCGATTTGGGTTGTCGTCGTCAGTTATATTTTACTAATGCTTGCGGTCTCTGCCATTATGATGCCTGCGGAGACGAACGGATTAAATCAACTCCCTAAGAAATTATATCCGCACGGTACAGCAGTGATGTCGACGCTACAACCTGTCGCTGGTGCAATCGGCGTGTCGGTTTTCATTAGTATTATGAACGCGAGACAACTGCACTTCCTAGAGAAGTCTCAGACGCCTACAGATGCGTTAACAGCAGATCTCGCACTCGTTGCTGGAGTAGAGCTTGTGTACTTCATCGCGTTTGCTATGTCGCTCGTGGCGGTCGTGCTGTCATTCATCGTCTATCGTGCAACACCTGAAGATTATGTAGAAGAAAACAAGTAATAGAAAAAACCTCAATTCTTGAATTGGAATTGAGGTTTTTATATATCGTTTTCATGATCTACTTTTCATAACAACATCCGTAAATACGTCTCAAAATTCACTCCCGCCACCATTGGCGTATTTTGTAAAGCGGTATCTTCTATCGCAGCTACGAGGAATTCTTCTGCTAGTTGAATCGCTTGTTCCGTTTTCATACCACGCATACGTCCACCCATCAGCACAGAAGCAAATAAATCCCCAGTACCTGAATAACTTTTGCCGTTGTAAGGGACAGAACTGTAATACGTTTCATTTTCGCTTATATATAGATTCCCAACAGAATGATCTTTACTTGGTGGATGGACACCTGTAATAATAATCTCGGCACCCGTAGCGTTTTGCAACTGCTTACCTGCTTCCTCTACAATATTCAAGTAATCCTCTTCACTAGTGCAACTATGTAGCGTGTCGTAATCATACCCTGTCAACAAACAGCATTCCGTAATGTTCGGTGTAATAATATCTGCTTGTGCCACAAGAACTTTCATCTGTTTGAGAAGTTCGGCGTCAAAGTTATCGTACGCTTTGCCTTTATCCCCAAGCACAGGATCCACGAGTAAAAGTGTTTCGCTCGTATGGAAATGTTCAAGGAAATCTAAAATATGGTGAATCTCTTCTTTACCTGTAATATAGCCCGTTTGAATACCGTCAAAAGAAACGTCAAGCTTTTTCCACTCATTTGTAAAAGCGGGGATTATACGCGTTAAGTCTTCACAGAAATAACTCGGATATTCCGTTTGTGACGATAGAACCGCAGTAGGTAACGGACAAGCTTGAACGCCCATCACCGAAAGCACTGGGATGGCGGCAGTCAGTGAACATTTTCCGAATGATGACAGGTCTTGAATAACAGCAACTTTTTTCATGGAAATCCTCCGTAACTAGCTTTGTATTATACGTATCATAGCATAAAAATCCTGTAGTATACTGGCAGATCTACGGTGGTAGAAAAGTGAATCTAGTCATCCTTTTTGACGCGTGGTACTATCTGCTACAATCAACATATACTATTACACACACTAGGAGGAGAAATACATGTTTTCACAACCCGAAATAGAAGCAGTCTACAAAGCGATTTACACGAGAAGAGATGTCCGAACTTTTTTACCTGACGCCATACCGGAAGACATCGTACATAGAATATTAACCGCTGCCCATCATGCACCGTCTGTTGGTTTCATGCAACCATGGAATTTCATCATCGTGTCGTCTGATGAAGTGAAAGAAAAGTTGGCATGGGCCGCAGATAAAGAACGACAAGCGCTTGCGATCCATTATGAAGAGGAAAAACAAACGAAGTTTTTAGGGCTGAAAGTACAAGGATTGAAAGAAGCACCAATCACTATTTGCGTGACATGTGATCCTACACGTGGCGGATCGCATGTACTAGGGCGTAATTCTATTCCTGAGACGGATGCGCTGTCTACGGCGTGTGCGATCCAAAATATGTGGTTAGCCGCTACTGCCGAAGGATTAGCATTAGGTTGGGTAAGTTTTTATAAGAAAAATGACGTGCGCGATATTTTAAACATTCCTCCTCATATTGATCCCATCGCATTACTGTCGATCGGTTATACGGAAAACTATCCTGTGAAGCCTATATTGGAGTCTGCAAATTGGGAAAAGAGAAGGGAACTAGAGGCATTGATTTTCGAAGATGGTTGGGGTAACAAAAAAGATTCTTCTAATGGCAACTGAAGCAGTTGTACAGTCGTTACACAACGCCGAACGCAAAAACCGCCTATCTCATTAGATGAACATCCTATAGATGTATTTCCAGGGAAATTCTAACCCATACGTATACGCTGGATGTAATAAAATCAAAATAATAAAAGCGTATCAACTAGGCTGTTCATTCACCTAGAAGATACGCTTTTTATATGAAACTATATTTTCGAAAGGAATCTACTTTACTTCATAGCAACTACACGCAAGATCAATCAAACGTCAACACAATGCGTCCGTTAATTTGGCCTTTTTCCATTTTATCCAACACGGTATTCACTTCGGAAAGAGGAGCGGTTTCGATTTGCGCTTTTACTTTTCCGCGAGCAGCGAAATCTAGCGCTTCCTTCATATCGAGACGTGTCCCAACGATCGATCCTTTTACTGTGATCGCGTTCAAAACGGTGTTGAAAATAGGAATTGGTAGTTCGTCATGTGGAAGTCCAACCGCGACGAGCGTGCCTCCGCGCTTAATAGAACGGTATGCTTGCTCAAACGGTACCTTTGAAACAGCTACGCTAATAGCCGCTTGTACGCCACCGATTTGCTGCTGAATCGCTTCCGCTGGATCTTCATTTTTACCGTTCACTGTCATGTCAGCGCCTAGTTTCTTCGCAAGCTCCAACTTTTCATCTGCGATATCAACCGCGACTACATTGAAGCCCATAGCTTTTGCATATTGCAATGCAACATGACCTAGACCACCGATACCGTAAATAGCAACCCAGTCTCCAGGCTTCGCTCCTGATACTTTCAACGCTTTATACGTCGTCACGCCAGCACAAAGAATCGGTGCTGCTTCAACAGAACTTAAATTTTCAGGAATTTTCGCTACATAATCAGCAGCTGCAAGGCAATATTCTGCATACCCACCATCTACTGAATAGCCACCGTTTTCTTGGTCGTGACAAAGGGTCTCTTTACCTGCTAAACAATATTCACATTCACCGCATGCGGAGTAAAGCCAAGGAATCCCGACGCGATCTCCAACTTTTACGGATGTCACGTTAGGTCCGATCGCTTCTACAATACCGACACCTTCATGGCCAGGAATCAACGGAAGTTTTGGTTTGACAGGCCAATCCCCATTAATCGCATGTAAATCCGTGTGACAGACACCACAAGCCTCTAATTTAACGAGCGCTTGTCCTACACCTGGTGTTGGTTTTAGTGTCTCCTCGATTTGTAGCTCTGTTTGGAATTCCTTAACGATTGCTGCTTTCATGGACGTTTGTAGTGCGATTCCTTGTGCATTTTTGCCTTCGATAGCTGATTTCATGAATGATTCCTCCCTTTTCTTGTGTAAAATTTTACATAGTGCCAGAGCATGCCAGTGATGAAAGCGCGCTACTATAGGGGGTTGTATGAAAATTCATCATGATGTACGTCAAATGAGATAGTAAAAATGGTTTGACGCGAGACACCCTTACAATCAGGACGTTTTTCAGCTTGGCTAAAACAGTGTAAACAATCTTTCTCGATAAGACTCTTTGAGTATAGCAAGCTAGCGAATGAATGTAAACTATTATCCAATTTATACATAAAACGACAAAACATTAGTTGATTCTGTTTTGTTATGCGACTTTACATGAAAAAGCTCAACTTATAATTATTTATGCCGTGCTCATGCATGTGCATGCCAATGAATGTAAGTATGTTTACTTGTACGAAGGGAATACTGAAAATCTAGGAGGTTGATAAGATGAATGCTAGTTGTTCAGAAAGTTGGCGGGAAGATCCGACACCAATAAGTCAGCAAGATTGCCAAGAGTGTGGGCTATATAACCAAGGGTCTCGTATGATTTGGGGAGAAGGAAATCCGAAAGCACCGATTATGATCATACTGGATAATCCGGGCGCACGAGAAGACCGTGAAGGCAATCCGATAGTTTGCGGAACGCGCCAAACGTTGAGACGGACCCTATCGACAGTTGGTTTGGAGGAAGAGTGGGTTTACGTGACATATGTTCTGAAGAGACGGCCCCTTCGTAAATATGACAAAGAGAAAGTGCGATCAGTTTGTATTCATCATCTAGAAACTCAATTGCAACAGCAACAACCTTCCCTTGTCGTCTGTTTAGGGAATGTAGCAGTTCAATCCTTTTTTCGAAATACCGAAGTGGACGTCAAAGGATTGCGTGGGGAGTGGCATGAAGTCAGGGGATTTAAAACTTCAGTCGCATATCACCCACTTGCGGTAAGGCGTCGTCCGAATCTATCGACTATGTTTGAGGAAGACTTATCGTTTGTGGCGAAGGCGTTCCGTGAGTTAAACAGAATATATTAATTTGGAGCTACTCCATCCATGTAGAAATAGAGAGGGTATATATAGGCTGGTATGGAATCGGAAGGATGTCTGACTCTATACCAGCTCATTTGGATTATTATTTTAATAGTAAATATAAGGTATTATTGTTTATGATAATTCTTCATATTATTCTTCATAAATACAAGAACTTCCGCATGGAATGAACACTTAACTTCATTATAAAACTAGAAAAGATTATATAAAAATAAAATTAATCGTTCACTTTCCTGACGTTTTATGTTTTAATAGATGATAACTTATATAGAAGAAAGCGAGGGGAAGGTAGTAGGGGACAATAGTTTTCGATCCTACTAGGAGTCTGTTTTAAGTTCAGTATGTAGCGAAAAACTATGGAGGCTATAATAAAAGAAGTATTGCATTACTGTATGCTATACTATTTGTAAGCGCTTTCAAAATAAATGAATAGATCACTGATTTAATAGGGTCTGTTTATTAATAAAATATTAACTTTTATTAGAATTATTGGTTTTCTTACGGAGAAATAGGGTACTATTAAAAGGCATGAAAAATTGGCTAGTTAGCTAACTTAAAAGGGGAGATGGAGAGAATGAAGAAATTTACCATGATGATGTTATTACTAGCTGTATCTGTACTAGTACTTGCGGCGTGTGGAAGTGATGAAGAGAAGTCAACTGAGAGCACGGATGATACCGCTTACAAATTAGTGAACGAAGGTAAATTCACATTTGCTGCGAGCGGTGTGTATAAACCGTTTAGTTATGAAGAAGACGGAGAACTTACAGGTTTTGATATAGAAATTGGAAACGCACTTGCTGAGAAAATGGGACTTGAAGCAAATCCCGTAACGAATCCTTTTGAAACTATTTTACAAGGTTTAGTTGGCAATAAGTTTGATGCAATTATCGGTTCAATGGCGTATACAAAAGAACGCGCGGAGCAAGCAGACTTCACGGAGCCTTACTATTATTCAGGTGGAATGATTTTCGTAGCAAAAGATAATGACGAAATTACATCTCCAGAAGACTTAAAAGGAAAAAAGATTGGTGTCATTGCACAGTCGACATATGAAGAGAGTGCCAAAGAACTATCGGATGATTTACAGTATTACACAAGTGATGTAGTCGCTTTAAAAGACTTAACGGTTAAAGGTCGCATAGATGCCGTTATTACTGCAGATATTGTTGGTTTTGAAGCAATCGAAAATGGATTCGAAATCAAAGAAGTCGACAAGCCGATGTGGGTAGAACAACCTTCTATTGCTGTAAATAAAGAAAATCCAGAACTAACAAAAGCGCTTGATGAAGCATTAAAAGAAATGATTGAAGACGGAACATATGAGGAAATTTCCGATAAATGGTTCGGACGAAATCTTCTGGATATCGATCTAGAAGGTGTCGAGCTATTGGAATAAATACAATCCTTGTCTATTTTCTAGAGAGTTGGTGAGCCGGTGCCTGAGTTTTTACTTACATTTATGGATGTATTCAAAAGTACGTATAAAGGATTTTTAGAAGCAGGTCTATTAACGATTGAGATCACAGCGATTGCGATTGTCATTGGAACCGTCTTAGGTATCTTTTTCGCACTGATGAAGATCTCGAATTCAAAAATACTACAAACGATCGCAAATATTTACATTACACTAATTCGTGGAACGCCACTTATTGTACAGATTATGTTTTTATACTTCGGTATTACTTCAGTTATCGTATTAGATAACTTTTGGGCAGGAGCCATTGCTTTAGGCGTCCACAACGGTGCGTATATTGCAGAGATTTTCCGTGGATCTATTCAAGGAATTGATAAAGGTCAGCGGGAGGCAAGTCTAGCACTCGGTATGAACAGTTCATTGACGATGAGACGAATTGTCTTTCCACAAGCTTTACGACGTGCGATTCCACCGCTTGGAAACCAATTCATCATTACATTAAAAGATTCGTCTTTAGTGTATGTCATCGGAGTATCTGAAATGTTTGGTGTAGCGAACCGAGTAGCTGCTTCGAACTTCAAGCAATTCGAAACGTTTCTCGTTGTAGGTCTTTATTATCTCATTCTCGTTCTTATTTTCAGCGCTCTATTAAAATGGTATGAGAACAAATTGGATGTAGATAAATAATGGAGGCGAATACGATGATTAAAGCAGAAAATATCCATAAGTCATTCGGAGATTTAAACGTGTTAAAAGGTATTGATATGGAAGTACATCGCGGTGAAGTAGTCGTTCTTATTGGCGTCAGTGGATCAGGAAAGAGTACATTCTTACGGTGCTTAAACTTCTTAGAACTGACGAATGAAGGCGTAATTACAATTGATGGAAAGAGTATCAATCAGAAAAAAGATAATTTAGCGAAGGTGCGTGCGGAGGTGGGTATGGTGTTTCAACACTTTAACTTATTCCCTCACAAAACCGTATTAGAAAATGTAATGGAAGCGCCTTTGATGGTGAAAAGAATAGACAAAGCAAAAGTGAAGAAAATGGCACTCGAAATCTTGAAAAAGGTAGGTTTATCCGATAAAGCAGACGTTTATCCGAATAAATTATCGGGTGGACAAAAGCAGCGAGTGGCGATCGCCCGGGCGCTTGCCATGGAACCGAAAGTGCTATTATTCGATGAACCAACGTCTGCACTCGATCCTGAACTCGTCGGAGAAGTATTGCAAGTCATGCAGACGTTGGCAGAAGAAGGGATGACGATGATCGTCGTGACGCATGAAATGAAATTTGCTAAAAATGTAGCAGATCGAGTCATTATGCTAGACTCCGGAGTCATCATTGAAGATGCGGATCCAGATACGTTCTTTAACCACTCCAAAAATGAACGTACGCTGCAATTTTTAGAAATGGTGGATGTGTAAAAACGGGATTAAAACAACTATTCCGAAGTTACACGAGTTACTGAAGCTCCTTAACAACAGGAAACATTTAAATAATGAATAAAATTCTAGAATCCTCAAATCTTGAAACAAGGTTTGAGGATTTTTCGCGCTGTCTTTTTACTGTATAATTGAAACGCAGAAAAAAGAAATTAAGGAAATGAAAGAGCTGATCGAGGATTTGAAGAATAAAGATAAGAAATAGTAAGGCGAAATGAAATGAAGAATTCAATAAGGGATACTAGATTCCCAATCAAAGTCCATAGTTATGAGGTTTTCTATGAAGCACAATATTCAGCTAACCTAGCGTAGCGATATAACCGATCCTCCAAGCATTAGTGTTTATAATTCCACGATCTGGTCATACTGTCAGTAGAAATGGAAAGCACTTTGTCGAGGAGGAATACAGTGGAAAAGAAACAGCATAAACCAAATGACCGTCAAATGGAAGAGCGAGAAATACTTACGACGCGCCAAGGGCATCCTGTACAGGATAATCAAAACATCAGGACAATTGGTGACCGTGGCCCCGCTACGCTAGAAAACTATCATTACATTGAAAAAATCTCTCATTTTGATCGTGAAGAAATACCAGAACGAGTAGTCCATGCAAGAGGTTCAGGTGCTTTTGGTTATTTTGAAACGTATGGGAAAGCTGGAAATGAGCCAGTTGAAAAGTATACCCGTGCCAAAGTGTTTTCGGGTGCTGGGAAGAGAACGCCTTTAGTCGCTCGTTTCTCTACTGTAGCAGGCGCTAAAGATTCGCCCGAAACTGCACGAGATCCACGAGGGTTTGCGGTGAAAATGTATACAGAAGATGGCAACTGGGACCTTGTAGGAAATAATTTGAAAATCTTTTTCATTCGAGATGCAATGAAGTTTCCTGATATGATTCACGCATTCAAAGCCGACCCCGCTTCTAATATATCGCATCCGCAGCGCATGTTTGATTTTGTCTCTCGATCGCCAGAAGCTATCCATATGATCACATTTTTGTTTTCTCCATGGGGTATTCCCGCCACGTACCGTCATATGCAAGGTTCGGGTGTGAATACATACAAGTGGGTCAATGACAAAGGTGAGGCGGTTTTAGTGAAGTATCATTGGGAGCCGAAGCAAGGCATTCGAAATTTAACACAGGAAGATGCCGATGCTATACAGGCGAAAAACGTTGCACATGCGACGCAAGATTTATCTGAAGCGATCGAACGGAAAGAGTACCCTGAATGGGAACTTTTTGTGCAAATTATGGAAGATGGCTACCACCCAGAACTGGATTTTGATCCGCTTGATAATACAAAACTTTGGCCAGAAGAACAGTTTCCTTGGTTGCCTGTAGGGAAGATGGTATTAGACCGCAACCCTGATGATTTTCATATGGACATCGAGCAAGCCGCCTTCGGAACCGGAGTCCTTGTTGATGGAATGGATTTTTCCGACGATAAAATGCTTCAAGGCCGTACATTCTCGTATTCCGATACACAGCGTCATCGTATCGGCACGAATTATCTCCAGCTGCCTGTTAATGCACCCAAAAAAGAAGTTCGGACAAACCAGCAACGTGGTCAAATGGATCATCGAGACCCAAGCGAGTCGGGAGACAATCCGCATATTAATTATGAACCATCCATGCTCGGTGGATTTAAAGAAGCAACAGGAGAAAGTCGTCCTCCGCATCGACCTACGTATAATGCAGCAGCGATGAGCGCACCGATTGACCGACCGAATAATTATGGACAAGCAGGCGAAACGTTCCGACAGTTTGAAGAGTGGGAACGAGAGGAATTAATTACTAACCTCTCCGATGCACTCGCAGCGTGTGATGTGCGTATTCAAGAAGCGATGATCGATCACTTCACACAAGCTGATTTTGAATACGGACGTCTTGTACAAGCAGGTATTGAACGGAAAATGAAAGAGTTCGAAGGGATGGCGGCAGAACGTAAAGTCCCTGGTCGTGATGCGGGTCAATCGAGATTTGGACAAGGCACGCCCGATTCCAAAATGGCTGTGAAAGATGCAGTAGACAAAGGTCATGAAGCAGATCCTTATTGATGAAAAGGAATAGCTCTTTCTATCCAAGTTAAAATGTATGGTGAATAGCATCTGTATAGGTAACAAATGTGATTGTGCAAGCACTTACATTTGCGTCTTATATAGATGTTTTTTCATTTTCAAATCCTGATTTTTGTATTGACAGTTTTATGCTGTATTCAACAAATTAAATAACAGAGTAGTTAGATAGTTTACCAGAAAAATGATATACTTTATTTTAAGAAGTGTCTAGAGGAGATTGCGCTGAATGATCAACCTGTGCAAAAGATGAAAGAGCTAGTAGATCAGAATATTAGTTATCATAATAAAAACATCACTGACATCCCACTAAAAAGATTGGGAGGTGAAGTTGTGAATAAGTTCTTTTGGATTCCATTACTAGTTTCATTTGGAACGATGGTAGTACTATATGTAATAGGTTTTACAGCGAATATAGATGTTCTACTATTTAATTTCTCACTTTCGCATACTGAAATTTCACTACTACCGATCGGTGTTGGCATGGTAATGGGGTTTATTAGTGAAACTATTATCAAATCGAAATCACATGCCAACTAGTAAAGCATGTAGTGGCTAACCGTTGTACAGGAGACGAAGTAAGGGAAATACTATAATTCGTAATAAAAGGGGATCAGTGCATGAATATTTCTAACGTAGATGAAATCACTAGTCTGTATCGAAGATTAATAGACGCATGGAACAACGGTGATGCAAAAGGAATGGCTGAACTATTTACAGAACAAGGAATTCAAATTGGTTTTGATGGTAGTAAAATGGTTGGCCGAAAGGAAATTTTATCGCACCTTACATCAATCTTTGAAAAACATCCCACAGCACCTTTTGTAACGAAAGAGAAAGACGTTCGTGTAATCGGAACGGATACCGCAATCGTACAAGCTATTGCAGGGATGATTCCACCAGGTAAAACAGATATTGAGCCCGCAGTAAATGCCCTTCAAACTCTAGTTACCGTTAACAAAGACGGCAATTGGAAAGTTGAGCTCTTCCAAAATACACCTGCACAATTTCATGGAAGACCAGAATTAGTTGAGCAAATGACAGATGAGTTAAGACAAGTAATGAAATAATGACAAAGTCGTAACCGAATCATGTAAAAGGAACCGAGAGATTTGTATTTCCTACTCTCGGTTTCACTGATGACTAATCATTATGTTTCTCTACATATTCTTTGAGTGCGAGTAGGTTTTTATCCCAATATTGTTCAAAGAAACGAAGCCAGTCCTTTAGTTCAATCAATGGTTCAGAATTAAGCATATAACGTGTTTCACGTCCAACCTTTTGACGGTGGACGAGGCCCGCATCAAATAGAATGTGAAGATGCTTATTTACTGCTGTGCGGCTTATAGGATAGAATTCCACAATATCGGTTATGGATAATTCTTTTTCAGCAAGCAGTTTTAACAGACTACGACGAGTGGGATCGGAAATTGATTGAAAAATGTCTTGCGTAGATGGTTTCTCCACATTTAAGCCTTTACTAGATCAGGAAGTCTCTCTTTTACAATACGTTCCCAACCGCTTTCCATAAATCCACGAACGACTGTATGAGGTTGTTCAAATTCGGTTACTTTATTGGCATCCCAGCCAGAGTGTATTAATGTAAGCTCCGTTTGCTCTTCATTCAATTTTTTTAATTCAATTAAAACATGCCAATCTTTACCCCAATCAAAGCCCAAACGAGTAGGGGGTTGAAGTTCTGTTACTGTACAAATAGAGTCACCGAATTGCCCTGTATGAAGTACAAATTCATGTCCTATAATGGGTTTAAGTGAATTTGGCATCCACCACGCTGCAATCCCTTCTGATGTAGAAACAGCTTCCCATACTTTTTCAAGTGGCGCATTAAGCACAATGGTTTTACAGATATCTTCTAATTTCTCCTGTGAATTCATCATTCAAACCTCCGATTCATTTAACACTTTAAGGTGTCATGTTTTATTGTACTACCTAATAGTGTTAGGTAAACAATTTTTATCTAATTAACATAAGTTTTGTTTGGAAATAAATAATAAGTCAACAATTTTAAAATGAAATGAGCTGTTATTTTACTTTTTTTACTTACTAGACACAAATATGTACTAGGAAAAGTAGAAAATTAGGGATATGGAGCATAGTAATCTTCATAGAAAAGAAGTATATTCATTATATAGGTTAATATAATCAGATTTCATATTCTAGTATAGTTGTTTTACAGTAATTTAATTACATTATTTAACAATTAAATATTTGGGCGTTTTGAAAAATATTAAAATTAGTCTTTTTACCTAATTTTTTATATTGTATAACCAGTATTTGTACTTTACTTATATATAAAATAGATAAGGCGGGGATAAATTTGAACGAATTCGGAAATTACCTACAGGAATTGCGTACACAAGGACAGATGTCTTTACGTTATTTAGCAGAACGCGCTAACCTGAGTTATTCATTCATTGATTCTCTAGAGAAGGGAAGATATAAACCCACACGTGAAGCGGTTTATACATTATCAGAAGAACTAAAAACCGATGCAAGTATGTTATTGAAATTAGCGGGGTATGCACCCAGTGAAAAAGTTGATTAAGAATTACCTTCCTTCTAAGATAAAAAATCTCCGAGCGATGTAAACGCGAGGCATGATGGAACGAACTCTCTTAGGATCGATTAAAATAATCTATGATAAAAAACGGTTTTCAAAAACTCTTTTATACATGTAACATAGTTTATAAAAATAATCGATAGACTCATTTATGTAAATATTAACAATTGTCAATAGTGTTTTATCTAAAATTATCGTATACTTACTATTAAGTAGTTTTTCTATTCGGAATAATCTGTTGCTGGCCATGCATAAATGGTGAGTAATTGTATATTTGCTGAAAAATTAGTAGCAGATTCTTCTCCAGTCCACAAAGCCTCTTAGCTAACTACAAAGGAGATGGGCGATATGCCAGCTTATATGGTGAATGAGTATTATGTATTTACTTCATTTGAAGATATGTCTTCTCTAATTCATGACATTATCCATTATTCTCTTCTGCCTGAACAACAGCATCACCATTCATTTTCTGTGCTAACAGGTCGCTTAGATAAACAGGCACTTCAATTCAAATCAGATCAAGGATATTCTATACCTGTCCGCTATGAAAGTGAAGACGATATTTACTATTCACTTTGACTAATTTGTTAGTAGAATTGAATAGTATGATTCGGAATCTACTTATTTCATAGACTTTCAAACCGATCAAAGTTGGTGAATTTACTGACTCGTGACGTCAATGTTTCTACTAGAGAAGATGCATCTAAATAAAAGGCATTCCTTCGCTTAGAGCCGAGTGAAGGAATGCCTTTTATTAGTTTTTAGAATACTTCGAACGAACATCATTGGCACCATAAAAAGAGCATTGGTTCTTCGCAAAAACAACGCCATAAAATCATAACATCCACAGACTCTATTCTTTCCCAGAAATCCGCTCACTACTATCAACTTCCTGACCCGCCATACGCTTTTCAAACGTCTTGCGCCAGCTCGGAGATAATTCTTCAATTTCTAGCAACCGGCGAACACCTACTAAGTCCTGTTTATCATGATGCATCAGACGATTCGCTTCTGCCACCGTAATAGCCTGCGCCTGGCATGTTAACTGAACTAATTTATCTTCGGGAGAAACCATTCCTTCTTGCAGCACCCGGAAATAAAATCCCGTATAGCCTGTATCCTGCACAAGTAGCGGCATGTCTTTTCGTTCATACACAAGCCCTAACTTAAAACACGGCTGGCGCGGCTGACTCACTTGCACAATTGCTTCACCAAGCTGAAACGAGTCCCCGATACAAACGTCTTGCTCCGTGATACCCGAAATCGTCAAATTCTCGCCGAACGCACCATACGAAAGCGGCCGATCCAGCGCGCGTTCCCAGTAGCTATAATGCGCAAACGGATACACACAAACCGCTTTATGCACACCCCCATGATGAACAAGATCCCCTTGGCCATCTCCTATAAAATTAACAGAAGATAAAAACACTGCCTCATGTACTGGCTCCTTGAAAAAGCCAGTCAAAACACTCTTTTTCCGAAAGTCCGTTTCTTTTGGTTTCCCTACATTCAATGAAAGAACCTTAATTGTTTCCATAGAATCTACCTCCTATGTATCTATTTAGTGTAAGTGTATCATCATCCAATATTTTTAGTAAACGTCTCTCTAGCTGAATATATAGCTTTATTAAGTTGAAAAGTGAATCGCAGCGAAACGGTGCTAACCCAATCTCCATTCATTAATCACCGTCGTATCCGTCCCATAACAATCCAACATTTCCTCCTCATCTACCTTCCAAGTCGCACCCCCAACCCAATCAATGCTATAATAAATCCATTCTATATATTCACTACCTGTGCAAAGATTGATGGAGGGAACCTTACATGAAAACCGAAGCTAAACTACAAAAAGAAGCTATGAAAGTCCTTAAAGAGACAAGCCGTACATTCTACATACCGATCAAACTTCTTGAACCGAACGTTCGTGAAGCGGTAGCGTCTGCGTACTTGTGCATGCGCGCAATCGACGAAATCGAAGATCATGAACAGCTCGACGTGACGATCGTGATCGACTTGCTGAACAAAGTAAGCGACATACTCGACCGCACGATCGCGACAGGAGAATCAATGGCCGCTGCACTTGAAACGTTATTCGCACCATACCGCGAGCAATTGCCGGAAGTGACATTGCGCTTAGCTGATTGGGTAGAGTTCTGCCCAGCGACAGCACGCAATAAAGTTCTGGAATCGACTGCGATCATGGGTCGAGGCATGGCAGAATGGGCTGGAAAAGACTGGGTCATTCATACACGTGAAGACCTCGATGATTATACGTACTACGTGGCGGGGCTCGTTGGCGTAATGCTAGCCGATATTTGGCGCTGGTATGACGGCACGGAGACGGATCGCGACTTGGCAATTGGCTTTGGCCGTGGATTGCAGTCGGTCAATATTCTGCGTAACTACAAAGAAGACGCAGTACGTGACGTCAATTTCTTCCCAAATGACTGGAAGTTGCCGGAGATGTTTGCGTACGCTGAAGAAAATTTGGCGCTAGCGGATGCGTATATTGAAGACATTCATACAAAGACGATTTTAAACTTCTGTAATATTCCTTTGGCTCTGGCGCATAGTACGCTGGATGCACTGAAAGAAGGACGCGAGAAGATGACGCGCCTGGAAGTAGTTTCGGTCGTCAATAAAGCGATACAAAAGTAAGCGTATAGTAGGGAAAGGGGGAAAGCGATGCTAGATTTACTGATCATCATGATCGAACGAGTCGGAATGATTGTGGCAGTCGCTTTCCTTTTGACTCGTTTCCGATTTTTCCAGAATATGATTCACCAAGATGGTTTGGATCGTCGGCAAGAGCTGACGGCCATTCTATTTTTTGGGTTATTTGGGATTTTTGGTACTTATTTTGGCATGGCGCTTGATATGCAAACGCTTCATTTCGAGAATATGTCATGGCAATTGCATTCTGATGAAGCAATTGCGAACTCCCGTGTCATCGGCGTCGTCGTGGCGGGATTGCTTGGCGGTTATCGACTTGGTATCGGTGCCGGTTTAATTGCCGGGATTCACCGTATGTCACTAGGCGGCTTTACTGCAATTTCATGTGGTGTGGCGACGATTATTTCCGGGATAGTCGCAGGATACTTCTATAAAAAGAACAAGCACATCAGTCCACTCATGGCATTCGGAATCGGTGCAGCAGCGGAAGCGTTGCAAATGTTACTCATTCTCGTGATTGCTCAACCGCTCGAGAAAGCGCTCACATTAGTGCAGGCGATCGGTTTACCAATGATTCTCGCAAATGGTCTTGGGACGGCGCTGTTCATGCTCATTGCGTACAGCGTGATAAGTGATCAAGAGAAAGTGACTGCATTGCAAGCGCAGAAAACATTGCGTATTGCAGATCAGACGCTTGGCTATTTACGGACAGGCATGCGAAAAGACACAGCTACGGCCGTCTGCGGCATTCTGATGGATGAGCTCAAGCCCGGTGCTGTCGCGATGACGAATAAAACAGAGATTCTCGCATTCATTGGAACAAAAGGAAGTATTGCGCACGGACCGATTCAGACAGACATTACACGGCAAGTAATCCAAGAAGGCAAGCTCATCGTGACCGATTCTATCCTGAATGAATCCCCCGACGTACCCACGTTTGGTGCGGTTGTCATTGCGCCGCTTAAAACACGTGGTGAGACGGTTGGGACATTGAAATTATTCTATCCTTCGCGTAAAGCAATTACGGATGTGACGATCGAATTAATCGCAGGACTCGCTGAATTACTCAGCAATCAACTCGAAATCGCTGAAGCGGATCACGCCTATCAACTTGCGAAAGAAGCGGAAATCCAAGCACTGCAAGCACAGATCAGTCCGCATTTCTTATTTAATTCGTTAAATATTATCATTTCATTGATCCGGACAAATCCCGATGAGGCGCGTAAATTACTATCGTCATTGTCATTCTTCTTGCGTCAGAATCTTGAAGGTACGACTGCGAAGATGGTGACGTTACAACAGGAATTAGCGCATGTTGAAGCGTATTTGATGATTGAAGAAGCGCGTTTCATTGATAAATTGAAGATTTGTATCGATACCGATCCGCACGTTATGCAGGTGAAGATTCCGCCACTGACGTTGCAACCGATTGTGGAAAACGCGATGACGCATGGTATTAAAGATCTTGATGAACATGCGATTGTCCATATTTCTATTCATGAAATCGATGACGCGATTCATATTATAGTAGAAGACAATGGAAAAGGAATCGACAGTGAGCGACTGTCACGGCTTGGCGAGGAGAAGGTCATGTCTGAAAAAGGGACAGGTCTCGGTCTGTATAATGTCAATCGGCGCCTCATTATGTCGTTTGATGAGCGTTCAGCGCTGGCTATACAGAGTACGCCGAATGAAGGAACGAAGATTTCCTTCCAGATTCCGAAGGTGGAGGTGGAGGATCATGACGGAAATCCGAGCATTGGTCGTAGATGATGAACGGTACGCGCGTGAAGAGTTGATTTATTTATTGGGACAATTTCAGTCGGTTCACATTGTCGGGGAAGCGGATTCGGGTGAGGCGGCGATCGTCAAGGTGATGCAACTGCAACCAGACATAGTATTTCTCGACATTGAAATGCCGAAAGTCGATGGCATGGAAGTAGCAAAGACGCTTGGCGCACTGAAAAAAGTACCGTTGATCGTCTTCGCTACTGCTTATCCGCAGTTCGCAGCGGAAGCGTTTCGAATTCATGCGACGGACTATTTATTAAAACCGTATGATGAAGATCAGTTGCGCCAGACGATTGAACGTGTGGAAGAATTGCTTCACCCGCCGATTGCTACGCTACCAAAACGAATTGATCGGCTGCCTGTTGAAACGGAAGGCGAGATCCACTATATTCCGGTGCAAGATATTCTGTATGTGCATCGTGATGATAAATGGACGAAAATTGTTACGGTGGCGAAAGATTACGAGACGCGCATGACATTAAAGGATTTGGAGCAACGGTTGATTCCTGCGTCGTTCTTTCGTATACATAAAAGTATTATTGTCAACTTGGCGCACGTCAGCAGTTTGACGCCTTGGTTCAACGGAGCGTATCAGCTGGAGATCGATCAGCGAGCAGAAAAGCTGTCTGTCAGTCGCAATTATGTCAAAGAATTACGTCAACGTCTAGAAGGATAATCATCTCGTAACCTGTTAATCTCCTGGAGTGCATCTTACTTCGCGATTTTGACATGTTACGAGATTTTGTCATGAATTGGACACCTTTCTATTATAGTTATTGTAAGCGTTATCACTATAAGGGAGGGAAAGAAGCTATGATTACATTTTTATTCTCTATCGTATTATTAATAGTCGGATACTTTACGTATGGTAAGTACATCGTCAAAATGTTCGGCGTTAAGGAAGACCGTGCGACACCAGCGTATACAAGCGCAGACGGAGTCGACTATGTGCCGATGAGCACAAGCAAGAACTCATTGATCCAGTTACTAAATATTGCAGGAGTTGGACCGATTTTCGGACCGATCATGGGTGCGTTATATGGTCCGGTTGCATTTATCTGGATCGTTGTCGGCGCGATTTTTGCAGGTGCTGTACATGATTATCTAACAGGTATGATTTCGATCCGAAACCGCGGAGCACACTTGCCTGAACTGGCAGGAAAATTTCTCGGGAAATTTATGAAGCATATCGTCAATGCATTTGCGTTATTATTACTCGTCTTGGTCGGTACGGTATTCGTTTCGGCACCAGCAGGACTGCTGTACAACTTGATGAACGGTTGGATGGCAATGGGTATTATCGTTGCACTTATTTTCCTTTATTTTATTTTGGCTACATTATTACCGATCGATAAAATCATCGGTCGCTTCTATCCTATCTTCGGCGCACTACTTGTAATCAGTGCAGTCGGAATCGGTGGCATGATGGTAATCAAAGGCGTTCCAATTCCGGAATTAACATTTGCGAACTTGCATCCGGATAATATTCCGATCTTCCCGTTATTATTCTTAACGATTTCATGTGGCGCATTATCTGGCTTCCATGCTACCCAGTCTCCGATCATTTCTCGGACAACAAAGAAAGAAAGCGAAGGACGAAAAATTTTCTACGGTATGATGATTGCAGAAGCTATTATCGCAATGATCTGGGCAGCGGCTGGTATGGCGTTGTTCAACGGTATTACATTAAGTGAATTACTTGCAGCTGGCGGACCCGCAGTGATTGTTAGTGAAGTATCCACTGTCATGTTAGGTGCGGTTGGTGGTACACTCGCTATCCTCGGAGTCATCATTCTACCTATCACATCGGGCGACACGGCTTTCCGTAGCGCGCGAATGATTATCGCAGACTACATTAAATATCCACAAGCGAAAATCTTGAGCCGTCTATGGATCGCACTTCCGATGTTCGCTATCTCTATTGCACTGACACGTATAGACTTCAATATTCTATGGCGCTACTTCTCCTGGGCGAACCAGTCCACGGCAGTCATCGCGTTATTCGTAGGTGCTATGTATCTCTTCATTGCCGGCAAGAACTACTGGGTCGCACTCATACCCGGAACGTTCATGCTGATGGCCACGATGACGTATATACTAAACGCGGCCATTGGATTTGGATTACCGATGAACGTAGCCCTTATAGGTGCAACTGTCATCTCGATCTTCCTCGTCGCCCTATTCTTCAATGCCGCAGTGAAAGCCCGTGCTGCTCAGATTCCGCTGGAAGAAGATATTACAGGCTGGGAAATCACACGAACTGTTTAAACGAATGAATACAACCTGTTGAGCTTCGGCTTAGCGGGTTTTTTTTATGGAGATATATAAAGACGCTCCGATATGATACACTACTAATTAAAGAATGTTTTTACACAATAAGAGTCTTTTATACAATTAAAATAACTAATGATACTAATAGTGTAAATATACACTATATATGTAAAGGAGGAATTCGACGTTGAATAAGCAGACAGTCATAGACTTGGTGTCGCCTCGCTTGAAATTAATTCGGACGGAAATGGATTATACGCAAGATCAGATGGCGGAGATTATGGGGATTTCTAAGAAGACGCTTGTACAGTTGGAGAAAGGTCGCCAGGAGATTGGCTGGTCTACAGCGGTCGTCGTTTGTGCGTTATTTCGCGAGAGTGCTCTGCTGCGTTCGGTCATGGGTGAAGATCCGATTGAGCTAGCTGAAATGGCTGTGCATGAAGAGATTCATTCACGGGAAACTGCAGCGAGCGCATCCGTTAATTGGTGGACGGAAGTGGGTCAGTGGCAGCAATATAAGTTACAACAGCATACAGCAGGTGGACATTACCGCATTATCGCAGCGGACAATAAGCGGTTATTTGGTACGGGAGACCGAGAAAAAGCGTTAGCTGAATTCAAGAAATATATGGATATGTCGTAGTTGTTATATGAAAATAATTCATGAAAAACAGAAGAAAAACGACTGTACTCTTTTACGAGTATGTCGGTTTTTCGATGTGGAATGAGAATTTCTGTGCAGTTGTAAATAGACCTTTTTCATATATGCGTTCTTCGAATTCCACATGATCGTCGCAGTCGATCGATAGCACTGTCGTACATCGTGTACCGTAATCTTTCGACGCAATGAATATAGAAGACAACAAGCTTTCGAGATCTTCTCCGACGCCTGTATCAGGCAGTTGTTCAGTCGGGAAACGTTCCGCTCGTTGCATCATAGCGAATAACACGTCAGGATCGATTGTCGTAGTCTGCTCCAAATACTCCGCAAGCAACGCTTTCGTTTTATCTACTTTCGGCCATGGTGTATCGAGCAATGCGTTGCTCAGTCCGTGTGTGCCGTGCGTGATATGTTGGATCGATTGTTCGATATTCGAGTAATAGAACATCTCTTCAGCTGATCCAGCGAGCACGTTGCAGCCTGCGTAATCGTCTCGATTCGTATGCAGTTGCTCCATGAATGATTGCGCGGACAAATCCGATTGTAAATAGGAAGAGACGATATGACCGCGCGAACGCTTGCCTGTTTCCGGTCGCGTGAAGTCTCGGTAGTTCGTTAATGCGGCGACTTTTCCTTCTGTATTGACGCCAAGCCACGTACCCATTTGTTCTAAATCACGTCCTGCCAAGACGTTCGGGTAATCGCTCCAAAAGTCTGCTGGTGCTGTTGGACGACGATACGCTTCGTCTCGGTTCGCCATCAGAACCAATTTATACTTCGGATGGCTTTGTAATTGGAATGCCAGTAAACACATGTCACTCACCTCGTTTAGTTATGTATGAAATTAGTGTATCATGGGCAGTTTTGTTTGGCGACTGTACAGACAGCGAGATAAACACAATGACAAACAAAACAACTGATTGTTTGTAACCCTATTGAAGTTACGAATTGTACGAGGTATCATAAGAGTTAACGAACAAACAATTATTGAATTTGTTTGTGGTGAATTAAAACGTGATAGGAGTGCGTACTACATGGAAATCATTGAAACGTTCTGGGGTGCTTCATTAGATGAATTAAAGCAGGGTTATATAGAGAGCAACACTTCGTATGATTGTTTGTTATGTGGCAAGCAAATGGAAAAAGGCGTGATTTATCCGTACGAGAATGCGTTGTATGAAGCGGAGCGATTTATGCATGTACATATCGAACATTCCCATCAGTCGGTGTTTGCGTATTTGCTTGAGCTCGATAAGAAATGGTCGGGGATTACGGATCATCAAGGGGATCTATTGCGTTTATTCTATCAAGGGAAAAGTGATAAGGATATCCAGGAAGAATTGGAGATCGGCAGTGCGACGACGGTTCGGCATCATCGGTTTGCGTTGAAAGAAAAAGAACGTCAGGCGAAAGTGTTTCTTGCGATGATGGAGTTATTGAGAGAGCGAGAACAATACGTTCCGGCTTTCATTCCGCCACATAAAGCATCGCAGTTATTTCATGATGATCATTCGGTTGCGGAGGAAGAACAGCAAGCGATACTGCGAACGTTTTTCCCTGATGGAATGGATGGTCAGTTAAAAGAGATGCCAGCGACAGAAAAACAGCGACGTATTATTGTCCAGGAAATCAGTAAACGCTTTGACGGAGATATTTCGTACAGTAAGCATGAAGTGAATGATCTGCTGTCAACAATACATGAAGATTTCATTACATTGCGTAATTATTTAACCGAATATGGCTATTTCGGTCAGACGCGTAACGGCAATCAATATTGGCTAAAGTAAGCTTCCGTTTGAATGTTATCAGGTTTAGAAATTATGCAGGTGGGAAGACTAGGAGTAATCGCGAAAGGAGCGGAAGTAAATGACTGCAAAAGACACAGTGATTAAAATTTTGAACGAAAGTATGACGGGCACAATGGCAACGGTGGACAACAACAAGCCGTATAGCCGCTACATGACATTCATGAGTGATGGATTGACATTGTATACACCTACTAATAAGAAAACGGAAAAGGTGGATGAGCTGGAGGATAATCCCCACACGCACATTCTACTTGGATATGACGGTGAAGGATTCGGTGATGCGTACGTGGAATATTCTGGTCATGTAACGATTTCCGATGATGAATCATTGAAGGAAAAAATCTGGAACGATCATATGAAAGCATGGTTTGATGGACCAGAAGATCCGAATTTGGTTATTTTGAAAATCGAACCGGAAGCGATCCGTTTGATGAACAAAAAAGGCCAACCGCCAGAAGATATTTCCCTGTAAATAATGAGTAGGCTATAAAAGTATAGTTGAATACTATATCCCGAAAGTGAGAGGTTATACTCCCACTTTCGGGATATTTTTACGTAGCTGGCAAGTTAGCCAAAAATATGTGCAAAACCCGCAGATTTCCATTGCTTGAAGAGGTCAAATGCGGGTATACTCTATATAAGAACACTTGTTCTTTTGAGGAGTGAACGTCATATGAAGCCGTTACCGAATAAAAAAATAGCCTGTCTTGACATGCGTAGCTTCTACGCGAGTTGTGCTGCGGCAATGGAAGGGCTCGACGTCATGAAGGTGCCGATTGCGATCGTCGGTAATATCGAGCGCAAAGGCGGAGTCGTGTTAGCTGCCTCGCCGCCACTGAAAAAGGAGTTCGGCATTACGACTGGCATGCGTTTGTATGAGATTCCGGACGATCCGAGCATTCGTTTGATTGAACCGAAAATGCAGTTTTATATAGATGTCTCGATGGAGTTGACGAGATTATTGAATCGCTATGTGCCAAAAGAAGCGATTCATGTGTATAGTATCGATGAAAGTTTTGTGGACTTTACGGGCACCGAAAAGCTTTGGGGGCCTCTCGAGAATTTGATTTTCCGGATCCAAGACGAGTTGTACCGGCAATTCGAGTTGCGTTCAGCTTGCGGCGTCGGGCCGAATATGTTGCTGTCGAAACTTGCGCTGGATTTGGAAGCGAAGAAAACAGGGATCGCGCACTGGACGTATGAAGACGTGCCGGAGAAGTTGTGGCCGGTCGCCCCGCTTCATAAAATGTGGGGGATCGGCAGAAGAGTGGAGCGAACGCTTGAAGACATGGGTGTTTATTCGGTCGGTGATCTCGCACATACGCCACTCGAAAACTTGGAGAAGAAGTTCGGTGTGATGGGCAATCAATTGTATTATCACGCGCATGGCATCGATTATTCCGAACTTGGTTCCGTCCTGATCGAGGGGCAAGTGAGTTACGGCAAAGGCCAGACGTTGTTGCGCGATTATACGACGACGGACGAAGTATTAGCCGTTTTGCTTGAGATGTGTGAAGATACCGCGATGCGCGCACGCCTTGCAAAAAAGAAAGGACGTACGATCACGTTGTCGTTTGGCTATTCGAAGCATGCGTTAGGTGGCGGCTTCCAGCGACGCAAAACGCTGCCGGAAGCGACGAATGAAACGCTGGCGATTTATCGTGTGTGCCAAGAACTGTTTGAAACGTTCCATGATGGCAGACCCGTCCGCCATATTTCCGTTAACTTGTCGAATCTTGAAGAAAACGACAGTTTCCAGCTGAGTTTATTCGAACCTTCGAACTGGAAACAGCAAAAAATCGGTCAAGTGATGGATGAAATTCGTGTGAAGTACGGATTAGCTGCCATTCTTCGCGCGGTTTCCGTTACGCCAGGCGGTACAGCCTATAGAAGAAATCAATTAATTGGCGGTCATTATAAGTGAAGAAACTAGCAAATGGACTAAGGGATCTAGTGGAGTACGGATAATATACTTCAGAAACTGAAACATTCAAGTTCCGTAACTTTCGATATGATACGAACTTTGCTAAAATCAAATAGCAAGCACCAATAAAAATACTGCAATCGATGCAATGCAGATCAAAGGAGGAAAGCCAGTGAAAGTATTACTGGATTTACGCTGGTTTTTTTCCGAGAGAAAAAAACAGTACAGCATAGGAATCACCGCGCTAATGATTGTCGCGTTACTGCAATTGGCACCCCCGAAAATCATCGGTTATATTGTCGATGCGGTGGCGAAAGATGAACTGACCGGAGCCATGCTGACACGCTGGATGATTATTCTGATTGTGGCAGGCGTCTTGATGTATGTCTTGCGTTATGTATGGCGTGTGATGATTTTCGGATCCTCTGTGTATCTCGCGCGCGTCATGAGAGAACGGCTGTTT
Source organism: Sporosarcina sp. P17b (assembly GCF_002743115.1). NCBI lineage: Bacteria > Bacillati > Bacillota > Bacilli > Caryophanales > Caryophanaceae > Sporosarcina > Sporosarcina sp. P17b. The sequence goes on from NZ_PDYP01000005.1 coordinate 140,866, forward strand.
ATACACTTCACACGCATGTCGCCTTCATTTTATCAGCGACGACGCGTAGGGGATTTGATGGCACACGCAACGAATGACATCAACGCAGTGCAGCAAACGGCAGGTACAGGGATTCTGACACTTTTCGATTCGATTTCGACAGGTGGATTCGTCATCCTCATGATGGGCTTTTCAATTAGTTGGAAATTAACGTTGATCGCCCTCGTACCAATTCCCGTGATGATCATCCTGACGAGTTATTATGGACGATTATTACGTAGTCGTTTCCGCGTAGCGCAGGAAGCATTTTCCGATTTGAACGACAAAGCACAAGAGAGTATTTCAGGTATCAAAGTGCTAAAGACGTTCGGTCAACAAAAGGAAGATGTTGAATCGTTCACGAGACGTTCGGAACAAGTCGTCAAGGAAAATATGCGTGTGGCGAAAGTCGATGCGCTGTTTGATCCGACGATTGCCGGAATTTTCGCGATCTCATACGTCCTATCCTTTTATTTCGGGACACGTTTTATTATGTCGGGTGAATTGTCGATCGGTGATTTGGTTGCGTTCACTTCCTATTTAGGACTTCTGACATGGCCGATGTTGGCGATTGGTTTCTTGTTCAATATCGTTGAACGAGGAAATGCGTCGTACAGCCGAATTCAAGATTTGCTTTCGGTTGAGCAAGGCATTCAAGATCGTCCGAATGCGGTGAGTCAATTACCGCACGGAGATATCGTCTTCGCTCTCGATACGTTCTCGTTCCCAGATGATAAGCGGGCATCGTTGCGCAATTTACACTTTACGATCAAGCAAGGGGAAACACTGGGCATTATCGGAAAGACCGGCTCAGGGAAAACCGCAATTCTCAAGTTATTAATGCGAGAATTCGAAGGGTATACAGGAACGATTACGTATGGTGGCATTCCGATCACGCGGTATAAGAAGGAATGTTTACGCCAAGCAATCGGTTATGTGCCACAAGACCATTTCTTGTTCTCGACGACACTCGGTGAAAATATTGCCTTTACGAACCCGAAGATTGATCCAGAGAAAATTGTGGCGGCTGCGAAATCCGCGCATATTCACGAGGACATTCTGACATTTGAAAAAGGCTACGAGACGATGGTTGGAGAACGTGGCGTGTCATTATCCGGTGGACAGCGTCAGCGTGTGTCGATTGCACGTGCGTTGCTTATGGATCCGGAGCTTTTATTGCTGGATGATTCATTATCCGCCGTCGATGCTCGGACAGAAGAAGCGATTCTTCGTTCATTGAAAGAAGAAAGAATGGGTAAGACGACTATCATTACGTCGCACCGCTTAAGTGCGATCCAGCACGCTCATCAGATTATTGTTCTTGATGAAGGTGAAGTCGTTGAAATTGGCGACCATGAAAGTTTAATCGCACAAAACGGAATATATAAAGAAATGTACGATCTGCAACAGCTAGAGTCGATCGTAGAGCAAGGAGGCGGCGCAGATGAATAACAAACAGAAGATGTCCGCCAGGGATCAGTTCAAAACATTCATGAGGCTAGCGAAATACGTCTTGCCGATGAAGAAAAGTGCACTGATCGCGACTCTATTATTGCTGTTGACGGTAACATCGACGATTCTTGGACCTTTAGTGATCCAACGATTCCTCGATGACTATGTCGTACCTCTAAACTTCCCAGCGAAAGAAGTATGGATTATTGCACTGATCTACATCGGACTACAACTCGTCAATATTGTCGGGTCGTATTTCCAAACATTGCGATTCCAAGAGCTCGCACTCGCGATCATCCAGCAAATCCGTATCGATGCGTTCTCGAAAGTTCAGAAGCTTGGACTGCGGTACTTCGATCAGACACCAGCTGGCGGAATCGTTTCACGTGTAACGAATGATACCGAATCAATCAAGGAAATGTTCGTCAGTGTGGCGGTTACGTTCATGCAGGCGATCTTCGGAATTGTCGGCGTCTACATTGCGCTCTTTACGCTAGACGGAAAACTCGCGCTCTATACGCTCATCCTGTTGCCGCTATTCCTAATTCTTGTATCGGTCTACCGCTATTACAGTGCAGACTTCTATCAAGATATCCGAGAACGGCTCAGTCAGTTGAATGCGAAAATCTCCGAGTCCTTATCCGGTATGGGCATGATTCAAGCCTTTCGCCAGGAGAAACGCTTGTCTGACGAGTTCATTGAAGTCAATGAAGGACATTACCGCGTCGGACTGCGAAATATTCGTTTCGATAGCTTGATGCTTGGGCCGTTTATCGACTTGATGTATGCCTTATCCATCGTGGCAGTACTGAGTTATTTCGGAACGGCCTCGCTTACATCGGTCGTCGACGTCGGGATTATCTATGCGTTTACTACGTTGCTAAGACGTCTATTCCAGCCGATCAATCAAGTGATGCAACGTTTGTCGATGTTCCAACAAGCGATTGTATCTGCGTCACGAGTATTCGCGTTGATAGATAATCCGGAAATTGAACCGAAACAAAAAGCAGCATCTACACAAGAGATTCAAGAAGGTACGATCGAATTCCGTAATGTAACGTTCAGTTACGACGGCAAAAATGATGTACTAAAAGACATTTCCTTTACCGCGAATGCAGGCGAAACGGTCGCACTTGTCGGTCATACAGGAAGTGGAAAGAGTTCGATTATCAATCTATTCATGCGTTTCTATGAATACGAGCGCGGCGACATCTTCATTGATGGAGTATCGCTAAAGGACTATCCAATAGAAGAACTGCGGAAGAAAGTAGGACTCGTCCTGCAAGATCCGTTTATGTTTTATGGTGATATCGCAAGCAACATTCGCCTGCATAACGAAGAGTTGACAGATGAAGACGTGCGAGAAGCTGCAGAGTTCGTTCAAGCCGATCACTTCATTGGAGAGTTGCCGAATGGTTATGAACAAAAAGTGACAGAACGCGGCTCGACATTATCAAGTGGTCAGCGTCAATTGATCGCGTTTGCGCGGACGATTGCGATGAATCCGAAAGTGCTCGTGCTGGATGAAGCGACAGCGAACATCGACACGGAAACAGAAGTCGCGATCCAAAAGAGTCTGGAGAAAATGCGCGAAGGACGTACGACGATTGCGATTGCTCACCGTCTAAGTACAATCGCCGATGCCGAATTAATTCTCGTGCTCCACCACGGCGAAATTGTCGAGCGGGGGACACACGCAGAGTTACTTGCGCAAAAGGGATTGTATTACACGATGTACGAATTGCAGAATGGTACGCAAGATTAAGCACGCACGATTGTCAAAAAGATTTCACAATCTAATGAAGCGTAATCTAGCCTTTTGTTTGGTACGATAGAGTGGGAATGTTGGCGATTGCCGACATTCTACTTGTCCTACTGTTAAAGGAGGAATTTTGTTGGGGACGGATGTTAATATTTTCTTTGCGTTTGGAGCAGGTTTCCTGAGTTTTATTTCTCCATGCGTATTACCACTATACCCGGCCTTTATATCGTATATCACCGGCATGTCACTGGATGACCTCGGGGATAAGAAAAAGGGAATGAGCCGTGCAGGTATGCTGCATACGCTATTCTTTTTACTCGGATTCTCGATTGTATTTATTATCTTAGGATTCAGTACATCCTTTATCGGATCGATCTTCTTACAATATCAAGATTTGATTCGTCAGCTGGGTGCGATTTTCATCATTATCTTTGGATTGATGACGATTGGATTATTCAAACCGGAATTCCTTATGAAAGAGAAAAAATTGCAATTTAAGAATCGTCCTGCGGGTTATCTCGGTACCGCGCTGATCGGTCTAGCGTTTTCAGCTGGATGGCAGCCATGTATGGGGCCGATCATCGGCGCTATCATCTACCTAGCAGCAACTAATCCAGGATCTAGTATGTTGTATATGATGTTGTATGTACTCGGCTTTGCTATTCCTTTCTTCTTCTTGTCTTTCTTCATCACAAGAATTGGCTGGATTCGCAAACACAGTATGACCATTACCAAAGTCGGTGGTTACTTGATGATCATTTTCGGTATTATTCTGTTCTTCAACGGAATGGTCTATTTCACAAGTTTGTTGAGCCCGATATTTGGGGATTTCCAAGGATTTTAATTTAGTCTGGTAAGCAGAAAAGAGGTGTAGTATGAAAGAAATTACTTCTTTTGAAGAGTGGCAACATATATGGAAAGAGACGCCACAGTTTCTATTGTTCGTGAAGACCAATAATTGTTCCGTTTGTGAAGGACTTTACCCGCAGGTGGCGGAACTCGAAAGCGACTATCCTTTCGATTTTTATCGTGTTAACGCAGCGGAAGTTCCAGAAATGGCGGGACAGTTGTCACTCTTTACTGCGCCGGTCGTCTTATTATTTAACGAACAGAAAGAATTGACGCGTTTCGCACGAATCGTGCCAATGAATGAGTTGAAAAGACGCCTCGATGAGCTAGTGCAGTGGGGGAACGTAGATGAATAAGATACAAGAAATGATAGATTATGTTTTTACCACTATTCCTTCAATCTATTTGATTATCGGTTCAACGGTCGTCTTTCTCGTGATGACGACATTCGTCTACACGATGCGGGCGAAGGCGTCGAATAAGCCGATTCAGGCGAAGAAGATTATTTTACCGCCACTGTTCATGTCGACGGGAATGTTCATGTTCTTGTTCGACGAGTTCCAGGTGCCGTGGACGCAAGTAGTCGAAGCGAGTTTGGTTGGCGTGATATTTTCCACGTTCTTGATTTATACGACGAAGTTCGAGCTCAAGCATGACGGAATTTATTTGAAGAAGTCGAAGGCGTTTTTGATTATTCTGCTCAGCTTGCTGGTGATTCGCATGGTAGGTAAAATTGTGCTGAGTAACTCGATCGACGTCGGCGAGCTCGGCGGCATGTTCTTCATCCTAGCGTTCTCGATGATTCTGCCATGGCGGATCGGGATGCTGGTGAAGTATAAGATGCTTGAGAAGAGTATGGTAATGAAGAAGTCGTCCTTGTGACGGCTTCTTTTTTGTGCATGGAAATGAAGGGGGAGGCTGGCGGTAGTTTTGGGGAGGGGATTGGCGCTACGGAGGGGACGCTTTCTTAGAGGACTCACAGTGAGCCAACCAGTTGGGCTGAGCATTTGGTAGTCACCTGAATCTTCCATTGCAAACCTTACGTTTATAGTGGGTGGATACAGATCACCCCCATTGGCGATAGTAAGTGAATAGGTATGACCTTTGAACTTGTTTTTCAGTTCAAGGGCCGATCGTGTTTAGAAGTATTTACTATCATAACTTTAATGAGCAACAATACGTACATATTCCTTACATTGCCGGGATTTTCGTTCCGAGCGGCGACTCCCGCGGGAATAGCATGAGTCTTGAGACCCCACAGGTAGCGCAGTGGACGAGGTGGCTCAAGCCATGCCCGCAGGAAAGCGTCCGCTCGGAACGGAAATCCCCTTCCCAAAATGAATGCAAGCCTTACTATTTTCATTTCTAGACAAAAAACAGGACGCCCCATCAATAGGGACGTCCTGTTTTTGCATAGTCACGTAAATAAGTGCTCATAAGGCTGAATATCAATTTCCATCTGCTTGAGCTTCTTGCGCAAGAAATTATGGTCGCGCTTCGGTGTAGCCAGAATATAGCCCTTGATAATATGATCAAATTCAATAGTTTTGGCACGGTCTTCTAACGCAATCTCGCCGATCTTGGCACCGATCTTCTGCTTCGCCACATCACGGAACAACTCCGGCACAGGCGTAACCAGTTCGTTGAGCATACTCTTCGCTTCATCATTCCATAAATGCAACGACTCGTTGACATAATGCTCTTCCCAATCCAACGTCGATTTTCCGTCTTCTTTCGGCAATACTTTCAGGAACTTCCGGAACATGAAGAATCCGCCGATAGCGAATAAGCCGATCATCACAATACCCCAAAATATAATAAACCACATAAATAGGTCTGGCACGGTTTTTTCACCTCTTCCATTCTATCTTCCATTATAAAAGCAATTGAGAAATATTTCACTACTAACGTATCCTTTTCGTCATTTGTCTCTATATAGCGGATGAAAGGAGGTGATAGACATGGCAGCAGGACTAGAATTCAGCCAGGCTACGGCAAAGGTTCACTTTAACGCAGGCGTAAACGAGAGAGGTCACTTCATTCGCAAGATTAAAACGTACAAATTCATCAACGACGACGCAACACCGGCGAATATGTACACCGCTTTGACACAACTTGCATCATTATCTAGCTATCCATTAATTCAGCTTGAGAAAGTTGTAACAGAAGATCTTCATAAATAAAACCGTAAAGGAGGAGAACGCACATGGCAAAAGTATTGGAATTGACATTCTTAACCGCGGCGAATAAACCGGTAAAGTTAACGGTAGACGAACCGTACACGGGTATTACGGAGGCACAAGTGGAAGCCGTTATGCAACAAGTGATCGCAAACAACATCTTCGTCATTGAAGAATCCCCGCTCGCCAAAATCAAAAGTGCGCGTATCATAGCGCGCGATACAGAAATGCTCGTGAATCGATAACACGCTGCCGGTTTTCAGTCTCGTACTGGAAGCCGGCTTTTTTATTGAATGAAAGGAGGAGTGGACAATGGAGAACTGGTTACAGCTTATACAAGATGTCGGATTCCCGATTTTCGTATCGTTCTATCTGCTACATCGATTGGAAGTCAAACTGGAAGCGATCCATGGCGTTCTCTCAGATATCAAAAACCGATAACTTCATAGGAACTTCATGAATCTGCCATGGTTTAGCCAAAATGGAAGACACCTTCACCTTGTATGACTTGTGAACTTTCGTTATGATAAAGTCATTAGTTAAAGGTGGGGGAATCGAATATGTATAAAAAGTTTTTAATACCGGTTACATTGATCTTTGTGCTGATGTTGAGTGCCTGTGGTGGCGGATTTAAACCAGATCATAAATACAAGGTGGATTCGTTTGAGTTTACCAATCAGAACAATGAAACAGTAACCGATAAAGATTTGGAAGGCTCCGTATGGCTGGCACAATTCGTCTTCACGAAGTGTACAACTGTTTGCCCACCTATGATGAGCAATATGGTCACGTTACAGGAAAAATTAATTGACAATAAGATCGAGGATTACAACATTGTGTCATTCAGTGTAGATCCAGACGTAGATACACCGGAAGAACTCGGAAAGTATCTCGACCTGTTCAGCGCGCCAGATGAAAGTAAATGGCAAATGCTGACAGGATACGATATGAAAACGATTGAAAAATTTGCAGCTTCATCGTTTAAGCAATTAGTAAAGCAAATTCCGAACGATGATCAAGTACTCCATGGCGTTTCATTTGGATTGGTCAATCAAAACAATGAAGTGGTAAAATTATATGGTGGGAACGAAGACGTACAATATGATACAATCGTAAAAGACATTAAAGCACTCATCAAAGAAGGCAAGTGATGAACGGAAGGGGTGAGGCAATGAAGAAATTAAAGAAGAAGAGGCTTAGTCGATCGGGACGCGTTATGGTCGCTTTTTTGGTTTTATTAGTTCCTGTTGCTGTCACACTCTTTACGATTTCTGCCATTCTTTGGGTGAATTTCGGAAAACACGACACGATTGCAGAAACGGCTACGGCATTATTTCATATTCAAGACCGCAAAACGGGAGAAGCTGTCCCACAGGAATTTATTCCAATCTATATCGCGGCGGCTGAAAAATACAGCATTCCTTGGACGTTGCTTGCGGCGCATCACCGTATAGAGACCAGGTTTTCCACGATGAAAACCGACGTCTCACCGGTTGGGGCAGAAGGGCCGATGCAGTTCATGCCATGCACCTTCGTCGGCTGGGACTATCCCGGCTGTAAGGAGTTAGGCAAGGGAGATATACCTGAACGGGACAAGATCGATCCAGCAGTAATCAAGGAGTACGGTGGCTATGGCGTCGATGCGAACGGTGACGGAATAGCCGATCCATTCGACATAGAAGACGCCATCTTCAGCGCAGCGCATTATCTGTCGGATAGCGGGGCGGCTGACGGCAATATAGAAAAAGCAGTGTTCAACTATAACCGCAGTGATCAGTATGTAGAAGATGTCTTATGGTACTACCATGAGTTTGAGGAGCAACGCCAAGCATCAGAAAAACAAGCGAAAAAATAAAACGCAGAGCCAACAACCGAACTTCGGTGGCTCTGCGTTTTTTAGTTTGTTGATGGAATGAGTGGGTCTATGAGCGGTTAAAGAAGCTGATAGAGCACTCGCGTAGCCAGATAGAGCGGTTAGCGGGGAGGATAGAGCGAAAATCGCGTGACATAGAGCGGTTATGGGATTCTAAGAGCGCTCAAGTGAATCTATGATCGCCTAGAGCGTTATAACGATCCAAGCGATTCATCCACGACGCAAAGTCGATCAACGTCACCTTCACATCTCCCAATCCCTCTGCTAAAACAAAAAAACGTGAAGCCCACCCAAAAGGTGACTCCACGTTTGATGTGTAAATTATGATGCTTTGCGCATACTCTTCATAATCAAGCTTACGATGAATACAAGTACAATCGCACCGATTAAAGCGGGTAAGAAATAGAAACTAGAGATCTGTGGACCCCATTCTCCTAATAGTGCACCACCAATCCATGCACCTACAATACCTGCAATGATGTTACCAATAATACCGCCGGGAATATCTCTACCTACAATAAGTCCAGCTAACCAACCAATGATACCTCCGATAATTAAGAACCATAAAAAGCTCATGTTGCTCATCTCCTTTTTTAGTATGTGACGTTATGTAGCTCTCGCTTAGTCTTTGTATTACCGACTTTTTCATACATCAAACATTTTTCGATAAAAAAAGTTCAGACAGGTGAAATTACCTGCTGAACTCATGATCAGTTTACTTGGCGATAACCGTTGCGCCTAGTGTGTTTTGGAAGTGCGAAAGCGCCCATTCGTGACCTGCTGGATTAAAACTTGCGACGCCTCCTTCATGAACAACTATCGTGTAACCGAGGTTGTACGCATCGACAGCGGTATGTAGAATGCAAATATCCGTGCAGACACCCATGAGATGAATTTCGGTTATTCCGCGTGAACGCAATTGGATATCGAGGTTCGTTCCAGCAAATGCGCTGTAACGTGTTTTGTCCATCCAGATGATATCGTCTGAATGCTTCGTATACAGATCATGTAATTTACCATACAAGTGGCGGCCTTCCGTACCTCGGATATTATGAGGAGGGAATAGTGCACCTTCAGGATGATAAGGATCATCCACTTCATGCAGGTCATTGATGACGAATACCGGAAGCTTCTGTTCGACATACTCTTTTGTGACATCGACAATATACTCTTCAAGCGCGATGCCTGGATCACCGCAAGTGAGTGCACCATCTTCTGCAACGAAATCGACTGTGTAATCTACTACTAGCAAAGCTTTATTCATACAAATCCACTCCTTTTCTTCATTTTGTCATAGTGGCGGCTTGATGTCTAAACATATGTAAAGACACCGTAACGATCATTATTTTCTACAAAGTTATAAATAAATAAAAACTATTCTAACATTTTATATAGGAAGTAAATGTAATTTATGTTGTTTTTATCGAAAAATAGAGGGCTATTTGAGAATCATATTAGCTAATTGAGAATTCTTAAGGATATTTTGATTAGTCATAAGATTTTCTTATGTGTACAGATAAATTATATGTATTTTACTATTGTTCTTTGGTATACTAAGATGGAGTAGAGGAAAGATGTAAACTTTTCATCTTTCAGTACATAAAGGGAGGAAACAAAAAATGGCAAAAAGCAACTTGCATAATAGCCGTCAGTCTTTCACAGTAAACGACAAGACGTATAACTACTACCGTTTGAAAGCTTTAGAAGAAGCAGGACTAACAAAAGTATCTAAACTTCCTTATTCTGTAAGAGTATTACTAGAATCAGTACTTCGTCAACACGACGGATACGTAATCAAGGACGACCATGTTGAAGATTTAGCTAAATGGGGCACTGTACAAAACGCAGACGCTGAAGTTCCATTCAAACCTTCACGCGTAATTCTACAAGACTTCACAGGAGTTCCTGTTGTAGTAGACTTGGCTTCATTGCGTTCTGCAATGAATGAATTAGGTGGAGATCCAAACGAGATCAACCCTGAAATTCCAGTGGATCTAGTAATTGACCACTCGGTACAAGTAGATAGCTATGGTACGCCACAAGCTCTACAAATGAATATGGAACTTGAATTCGAACGTAATGCTGAGCGTTACCAGTTCCTAAGCTGGGCACAAAAAGCATATGATAACTACCGTGCAGTACCACCTGCTACAGGTATCGTTCACCAAGTAAACCTTGAATATCTTGCAAACGTTGTTCACGCTGTTGAAAACGAAGATGGATCATTCGAAACATACCCAGATACATTAGTTGGAACGGACTCCCACACAACAATGATCAACGGTATCGGCGTACTTGGATGGGGTGTTGGTGGTATCGAAGCTGAAGCAGGAATGCTTGGACAACCTTCATACTTCCCAATTCCAGAAGTTATCGGTGTAAAATTGGTTGGAGATCTTCCAGACGGAACAACTGCAACTGACTTAGCGCTTAAAGTAACTCAAATCCTTCGTGCACAAGGTGTTGTAGGTAAATTTGTTGAGTTCTTCGGCCCTGGCGTTTCTAAATTGCCACTTGCTGACCGTGCGACAATCGCAAACATGGCGCCTGAATATGGGGCTACTTGTGGATTCTTCCCGGTTGACGAAGAGTCACTTAACTATATGCGCTTAACAGGCCGCGACGAAGAACACATTGCAGTAGTGAAGCAATACTTGATCGAAAACGATATGTTCTTCACTCCTGAAAAGGAAGAGCCGACATTCACTAAAGTTGTAGAAATCAACCTTAGCGATATCGCTGCAAACCTTTCAGGTCCAAAACGTCCACAAGACTTGATTCCATTGACTGAAATGCAACAGTCTTTCAAAGACGCAGTTGTAGCTCCAGAAGGAACACAAGGCTTTGGCTTAACACCAAAAGAGCTTGAGAAAAAAGGCACAATTAAGTTCGAAGACGGACGTAAAGTTGAGCTTAAAACGGGTGACGTTGCAATCGCAGCTATCACTTCTTGTACAAACACATCTAACCCTTACGTAATGTTAGCGGCTGGATTGGTTGCGAAGAAGGCTGTTGAAAAAGGACTTACACCTCCTGCATACGTTAAAACTTCATTGGCGCCAGGTTCAAAAGTTGTTACTGGCTACTTGAACGAATCAGGTCTATCTGATTACATGGATCAAATCGGATTCAACACAGTAGGTTACGGATGTACTACATGTATCGGTAACTCAGGCCCATTGCTTCCAGAGATCGAAAAAACAATTGGCGACGAAGATCTTCTAGTTACATCTGTCCTTTCAGGTAACCGTAACTTTGAAGGACGCGTACACCCATTCGTTAAAGCGAACTACTTGGCTTCACCTCCACTAGTTGTGGCATACGCACTAGCTGGAACAGTGAACATTGACTTCGCAAAAGATCCAATCGGAACGGATAAAGACGGTAAAGACGTATTCTTCAAGGACATCTGGCCTACTACACAAGAAGTCAACGATGTATTGAACGCTACAGTTACACCTGAATTGTTCCGTAAAGAATATGCTCGCGTATTCACTGAAAACGAAGCATGGAACGCAATTGAAACAACTGACGATTCTCTATACGATTTCGATGAGTCTTCAACATATATTCAAAACCCACCGTTCTTCGAAAACCTTTCGAAAGAACCTGCGGACATCGAGCAGCTTAAAGGCTTGCGTGTAATCGGTAAGTTCGGTGATTCTATCACGACTGACCACATTTCACCTGCTGGCGCTATCGGTTTGAACACACCTGCTGGAATCTACTTGCGTGAAAATGGCGTTGAGCCACGTAACTTCAACTCGTACGGTTCACGTCGTGGTAACCACGAAGTCATGATGCGCGGAACGTTTGCGAACATTCGTATTCGTAACCAAATCGCAGCTGGCACTGAAGGTGGATTCACTACGTACTGGCCAAACAAAGAAGTTATGCCGATCTATGATGCAGCTATGAAGTATCAAGAAGACGGTACGGGTCTAGCTATCCTTGGTGGTAAAGACTACGGAATGGGTTCTTCACGTGACTGGGCAGCAAAAGGTACAAACTTGCTTGGTATCAAAACAGTTATCGTAGAAAGCTTCGAACGTATTCACCGTTCTAACCTAGTGATGATGGGTGTACTTCCACTTCAATTCATCAATGGTGAAAACGTTGAGTCTCTAGGCTTAACTGGTGAAGAAGAAATCTGTGTTAATATCGCTGAAGGCGTAAAACCACGTTCAATCCTTAAAGTAGTAGCGAAAGCTCCAGACGGCAAGGAAACTGAATTTGAAGTACTAGCACGTTTCGACTCTGAAGTTGAAGTGGACTACTACCGTCACGGCGGAATCCTTCAAATGGTTCTACGTAATAAATTAGCAGCAAAGTAATAAGAAATAGATGAAGATGCCCGGCTTAGCCGGGCATCTTTTTTTGCGTTTTCATCGGCTTAGTGAGGGCAATCGCGGTTGCCGCTCATAGATTCGGTCGAGTGCTCATAGAAACGCGTAAGTGCTCTATGACGACCGTTAATCGCTCTATCAAGACCCCTAGTCGCTCATAGACACACGACAAGCGATCATAGAGACCCCGCAACCGCTCATAGCCTACCACACATCACGCGTCTCATTTTATCTAAACTTCACATAGCTAAAGAGTATAACTAAGTCAGTCACTAACTAATTTCTCCACATATCACAATGTCTATCACAAGCAATCCACTTTCCCGTTCGCTATACTAGACCATGAGGTGATCACATGTTTGCCAGTGAAAAAGAAATCGAAGTACGCTACGCAGAAACCGATCAAATGGGCGTCGTCTACCATGCCAACTACTTAGTTTGGATGGAGATTGGCCGTACCACGTTGATCAAAGACTTGGGATACGAATACGCACAGCTAGAGCGCGAAGGCTACCTATCGCCCGTGACGGAGCTGTCCGTGAAGTACAAGACGTCCATTACATACGGCGAGACCATTACAGTCAAAACATGGGTGGAGTCGCACGGCAAGCTCCGTACGGTTTACGGTTATGAAATCCTACACGCCGACGGATCGATTGCTGCAACAGCCGTTTCCGAGCACGTAGTAGTAAAAAAAGACAGCTTCCGCCCAGTATCAATGCGTAAAATTCATCCGGAGTGGGACGCTATGTACACGAAGATTCAGCGAGTGGAAGGCTAATGGCGTTCGGAATTGATCGACAGCAATTAAGAGAGTGGAAGCATGCGGTAAAGTGTGGAGAAATAGCATTTTTGACACATTACTGGCTAGATGACCGTTTCCCAACCGTCAATACAGTCACAAAAGCAGGTTGCAGTGATGTCGAAAAGCTCATAAAGTGGGGAAAACAATACGGATTGCAGCCTGAATGGATCCATGCACGCGAAGAATATCCACATTTCGACCTTCTAGGAGAGCGGCAAGTGGATATTTTGAAGCAAGAAGGGCAATTACACCAATTAACACGATTAAAAAATGGTAAGCATAACTCATTATAAGAGTTATGCTTACCATTTTAATTATGCTACGTGATAGTCAAAGGCTATTTCGTCAGTTGATGAGTCCATATCGATATACAAATCATGCCCATCAAAGAACCAAACATCGCGTTCTTCTACATAATAATGAACACCATTTATGACGTTTTCGAACGCTAATTCGTCAGGATCTTCTTTCGTAAGCCCCATGGAGAAACCTTCGTGTAACTTACTAGAGCCACCATAACGTGCGTAAAACTTTATATAATCGCCTGAAGAAACATCCATTTCTTCTTCAAACCACTGTATTGCTTGTTCGGACAGGTGAATTTTCATGCTGTAAACATCCTTTCCAGTAGAGTACCTATAGCCATTTCACTTTCGGTTCAGTTCCGTTTTTAATTCGACTCATATTATCGCGGTGACGGTAAAAAATGAAGAAGCCCATCAGTGAGACGACTAAAAATAAATACAGGTCGCCGCCCATAAAATAATAAATGAGACAGTAAATCGGTCCCAATACGGATACGATGATGGATGTTAACGATACCATCTTCGTTAGTTTTAACGCAATCAAAAACGTAATGACGACCAATAAAAATATAGGCCAATTATAGCCAAGTAATACACCACCTGAAGTGGCAACTGCTTTTCCGCCTCGAAGTCCTGCGAAAATAGGGAAGATGTGGCCGAGCACTGCAACAATTCCAAGAAGTAATGGATGAATCGCTGTGTCGTGGAAAAATGGTACTAGCGGCAAGAGGACGGCTGCTGTTCCTTTGAGAATATCTAGTAATGTCACGACGATGCCGGCTTTTTTCCCGAGCACGCGAAATGTATTTGTTGCCCCCATGTTTCCACTGCCATGCTGTCTAACGTCAGTTCCATAAAAAAGCTTGCCGATCCATAGTGCGGAAGGGATCGAACCGAGCAAATAGGCTGCCAGAATGATCAAGTAATTTTCCATAGTGAACCCCTTTATGCATGATAAAATATTTTAGTATAAGTGTAGCAGATGCATAAGTTCTGGACAATAATAGAATTCTAGAGGAAGATGAAGAATAGACGAAAAGCGGAATTTCCGTTTAAATCGTTCAGAACGTTGTCACGGTTTGCTCGTTGCATTCCGTACATTTCTTCTATACAATAGGTTGAGCTGAAACAAAACGTTGATTTGACAAGGTTTATCAGAAGATGTATGATTAAAATAACAGAACATTTGTTTGACGGGGGTTTCATTTTGACGAAACAGAAAATACAAAATACGTATGATGATAGTTCCATTCAAATTTTAGAGGGCTTAGAAGCAGTACGAAAAAGACCCGGAATGTATATCGGTTCGACTGATACGAGAGGACTTCACCACTTAGTCTACGAAATCGTCGATAACTCAGTGGATGAGGCGCTAGCTGGCTTCGGTAATGAAATTGATGTCACGATCCATAAAGACGGCAGTGTGAGTGTGCGAGATTACGGGCGCGGTATGCCAACGGGTAACCACGAGTCGGGCAAGCCAACTGCTGAAGTCATCATGACCGTTTTGCACGCGGGCGGAAAGTTCGGTCAAGGCGGCTATAAAACGAGTGGTGGATTGCACGGCGTAGGGGCATCCGTTGTCAATGCGTTATCCGAGTGGCTAGAAGTGACGATCTATCGTGAAGGCAAGAAATTCCTTCAGCGCTTTGAAAATGGAGGAAAACCGGTCACGACGCTTGAAGAAATCGGTAAAACGAAAGAAACCGGCACGACGATTCATTTCAAACCGGATACGACGATCTTCTCTACGATTAAATATCAATATGACACACTGGCAGAAAGATTGCGTGAGTCCGCTTTTCTATTGAAAGGTTTAAAGATTACGCTAAAAGAAGAAAGTACGGATAAACAAGATGTTTTCCATTACGAATCGGGTATTGAAGCGTTCGTTACGTATTTGAATGAAGAAAAAGAAGTGTTGCATGAAGTAGCGTATCTAGAAGGCGAAGTCGACGGCATTGAAGTCGAGTTTGCGTTCCAGTTCAGCGATGGCTATGCCGAGACGATTCTTTCATTCGTCAACAACGTCCGGACGAAAGACGGTGGAACACATGAAACCGGTGCGAAAGCCGCGATGACACGTGTCGTCAATGAATACGCACGTAAAGCTGGCTTATTGAAAGAAAAAGATAAGAATCTCGATGGCTCCGATATTCGCGAAGGGATTGCAGCCATTGTTTCCGTCCGTATTCCAGAAGAAATCTTGCAGTTTGAAGGTCAAACGAAAGGAAAACTTGGTACAAGCGAAGCACGAACGGTGACAGATGCCGTCATTTCGCAAAAAATGCTGTATTTCCTTGAAGAAAATGCGGAACTGAGCGCAAATCTTGTCCGTAAAGCGATCCGTGCACATCAAGCACGTGAGGCTGCACGAAAAGCGCGTGAAGATGCGCGTTCAGGCAAGAAGCGGAAAAAATCCGATACGTTGTTGTCGGGTAAATTATCTCCGGCGCAATCACGTAACGCAGCAAAGAATGAATTATATCTCGTGGAAGGTGACTCAGCGGGCGGTTCGGCAAAACAAGGACGTGATCGTACGTTCCAAGCGATTTTGCCGTTGCGTGGTAAAGTCATCAATACAGAAAAAGCGAAACTTGAAGATATCATGAAAAATGAAGAAATTAACACGATCATCCATGCAGTTGGTGGTGGAGTCGGTGCGGATTTCCAAATTGAAGATGCTGCGTACGATAAAGTCATTATTATGACCGATGCCGATACCGATGGTGCACACATTCAAGTGTTGCTATTGACGTTCTTCTATCGCTATATGAAACCGTTAATTGAAGCGGGTAAAGTGTATATCGCACTGCCACCTTTATTCAAAGTATTTAAAGGGACCGGTAAAAGTGAAAAGCTTGCTTATGCGTGGACAGATGACGATCTTGCAGGGGCTATCGAAAAAGTCGGTAAAGGCTATATGCTTCAGCGCTACAAAGGTCTTGGTGAGATGAACGCCGATCAATTATGGGAAACGACAATGGATCCGTCAACACGGACATTGATTCGAGTAACGATTGAAGACGGAGCAAAATCCGAGCGTCGCGTGACCACATTGATGGGTGATAAAGTGGAGCCACGTCGTAAATGGATCGAAGAAAACGTTGATTTCGGCTTGATTGAAGAACATAATATTTTAGACAATGCATTTATACATGTTGAGGGGGATACGGAATGACACAGTCAGAAACGTTTCAAGATCTGCCCTTGGAAGAAGTAATTGGTGATCGTTTTGGGCGTTATAGTAAATACATTATCCAGGACCGTGCGATTCCAGATGCACGGGACGGATTAAAGCCAGTGCAACGTCGTATTTTGTATGCGATGTTCCACGAAGGCAATACACATGAAAAAGCGTTCCGTAAGTCCGCGAAAACGGTCGGTAACGTCATCGGTAACTATCATCCACACGGTGATACATCCGTTTATGACGCGATGGTCCGGATGAGTCAGTCATGGAAACTGCGTCATGAAATGGTGGACATGCAAGGAAATAACGGTTCGGTCGACGGTGACTCCGCGGCTGCAATGCGTTATACCGAAGCACGTTTATCCGCTATTGCGAGTGAAATGCTGCGCGATATTCGCAAAGAAACGGTCGATTTTGCGTTTAACTTCGATGACACGGAACTCGAGCCTACCGTCTTACCGGGACGTTTTCCGAACTTATTGGTCAACGGCAGTACAGGTATTTCCGCAGGATATGCAACCGATATTCCACCTCACGCATTGCATGAAGTCATCGATGCGGTCTTGATGCGCTTAAAGAAGCCGGATGTCAGCGTAGATGAGCTGATGACCGTTATTCCGGGACCAGACTTCCCGACAGGCGCGATTATCCAAGGAACAGACGGAATCCGCACAGCCTATAAGACAGGAAAAGGCCGTTTTATCATTCGTGCATTATGGGAAATCGAGCAATTAAAAGCCGGTAAATCTCAAATCGTCATTACGGAAATTCCGTATGACGTCAATAAAGCGAATTTGGTCAAGAAAATGGATGAACTGCGCCATGATCGTCGATTGGATGGCATCGCGGAAATTCGTGATGAATCCGACCGTACCGGAATGCGTATTGTTGTCGAGTTGAAGAAAGAAATGGACGGCACTGCGATCATGCAATACTTGTTGAAGCATACCGATCTACAGATCACATACAACTTCAATATGATCGCCATTGCAGGCAGACGTCCGATGCTAATGTCTCTTCCAATGCTTCTTGACGCGTATATCGATCACCAAAAAGACGTCATTACACGACGTTCTACTTTTGATATTCGTAAAGCTAAAGATCGATTACATATCGTAGACGGCTTAATGAAAGCTTTATCCATTCTCGATGAAGTCATTAAGACCATTCGCGCGTCAAAAGATAAAAAAGATGCAAAAATGAACTTGATCAATGCGTATGAATTCACGGAAGTTCAAGCAGAAGCCATCGTTTCATTGCAACTTTATCGACTGACGAATACGGATATTACGGAATTAAAGCGTGAAGAAGAAGAATTGCGCAATTTAATTGAAGAATTAGAAGCGATTCTTGCAAGCGAAGCGAAGCTTAAATTCGTGTTGGTAAAGGAAATCAAAGCGATCCGCAAGCAGTTTGCTGAACCACGTCGTTCCGTAATTGAAGAAAAAATCGAAGAGCTAAAAGTAGATCTTGATATCTTGATTCCGAGCGAAGAAGTCATGGTATCCGTCACAAAAAGTGGTTATGTCAAGCGCACAAGCATGCGTTCATACTCCGCGTCTGCTGGCAAAGGCCAAGAAATGAAGGAGTCCGACTATACTCTATTCGAATCTGCGATGAATACACAGCATCACTTGCTGTTGTTCACGTCATTCGGTAACTACATCTACCAACCGGTCCACGAGCTTCCTGAGATACGCTGGCGTGATTTAGGACAGCATATATCGAGTATCGCGGGACTCGAGCCAGGCGAAGAGCTAGTAGACGTCATTGGGCTAGAGAAATTCGACGAAACAAGCAGCATTTTAACTGCGTCTTCCAATGGAAACGTAAAAATATCCAAATTGATCGATTACCAAGTACAGCGTTTTAACCGTTCATTCAAAGCAATGAACGTTAAAAAAGACGATCGACTAGTCGGTGCACGGATTGTCACAGGCGAAGAAGACGTATTATTAGTAAGTAAACAAGCCTATGCCCTACGATTCGCGCTGTCAGAACTCGCCATTACCGGCATCCGTACCGGCGGCGTTAAAGGAATCAATCTGAAAGCCGACGACGCACTCGTGGCGTTTGAAGTCATTACACCACAAACGCGGAATATCTTTATTGCTACACAGCGTGGATCAGTGAAGCGAATGAATATTTCTGAGTTTGAAGTTAGTTCTAGAGCACTTAGAGGCGTAACGGTTGTAAAAGAATTGAAGTCTAATCCACATCGAGTGATTGCGATGAAGACGGTGAAAGACGATGAGGAAATGGTTTTGTTGACGACACGGAATCACAATATAGAAATCGATCCGATGTCGTTGAAGAACACAACCCGTCAGTCGACAGGCAGTGCTGTCGTAGATGAGGCGAAGGACGGCAAGATTGTGCAAGTTTCTACGGTGAAAAAAGAACGTAAATAAGTTTCATAAACATAGAGTTGTCCGCTAGTCGTTATATCCGACTGGCTGGGCAGCTCTTTTTTGCGTTCCATACAGGAAAAAAGCGGTGATCTTTCTTCCATGTCGTGGTGATCTCGCATAGAAGTCGGGTGTATCTATTCTAGTCAGAAAATAATGAGAATGAAAAACACTGTATTCCCAATGCTTCATCAGGACGTCTTCAAACTTATCCAGTGCTAATAACATTAATTACTTAATCTCAAAAAAGTAAAAATAGTAAAAGACAGGCTTTGCTATGATTTGATACAAGTTAGACAAACAACTAGCAGATATGAGAGTGGAGAGGTGAAGAGTATATGAAATTGATAAATGAAGAGGTTGTATCGAACTTAGAATTGGATCCATTATTCCATCCACGTACGATTGCGGTTTTAGGAACTTCCGAGAATCCAAATAAAATTGGATACTTGCAGCTAAAGGCGCTACTTGACGGAGGGTTTGCAGGAGATATTTACCCGATCCATCGCAGTGCGCAGCAAATTGCAGATTTGATGTGTTACCCAAGTGTTAAGGATGTACCGAATACAGTAGATTTAGCTATTCTCTGTGTGGGGATCGACCAAGTGGAAAAATGTTTGATCGAGTGCGGTGAAAGCGGTGTCAAAGCGGCAATCGTCTTCGCTTCAGGCTATTCCGAAATTGGGGAAGCGGGTCTAGTAGCTCAACAACGTCTAAAAGACATTTCCGACAAGTACAATATCCGCATTATCGGACCGAACTGTGTCGGCTTACTCAATACAACGAATGGGTTGATGGGAACTTTCTCGCCAGGATTGACGAATATGCCGTTGAATAAAAAGCGTGAAGCAGGCTTCGTCACACAAAGTGGAGCGTTCGGCGTGTTGACGTATATCGCCGCTGCCCAGCAAGGTTTAACATTCAACTATTTTGTCAGTGTTGGTAATGAAGCTGACGTAGGCTTTGCGGACGTCATGGAATACATGCTGCATGACCCGAACACGACAATCGCAACCGGCTATCTCGAAGGAGAGAAAAATCCTGAGAAGTTACGCAAGCTAGCGAAATTCGCACTCGAGATCAACAAACCAATGGTCATCATGAAATCAGGACGAAGCAGTGCAGGCAGTCGAGCCGCAGCGTCTCACACAGGTTCACTAGCGGGCGCTGATCAAGTATATGACGGATTCTTCAAACAAACCGGTATTGTTCGAGTGGAAGATTACGTAGACATTATTTCTTTCTCTAAGCTATTCATGTCGAAGAAGACACCGAAAGGAAGAAATGCGGTCATCATTACGAGCTCCGGCGGAAGAGGAATCAACGAAGCCGATCGCTGTGAATCATACGGGTTGAACATTCATCCGCTAAGCGATCAAGTGAAAAAAGAAATCGAGAAAAACATTCCTAGTTATGCAAGCGCTTCCAACCCGATTGATCTGACTGCAGCGGCATCGATTACTCATCCCGAGCTATTTATTGAACCATTGAAAGTGCTCGTCAACGATCCGGACACAGACATCATCATCTTCTCCGAATTCCCAATGGGCTGGGATGAAAACACGCCCGAGTTACAAGAATTTGTGCAGCTTTGCGAGAACTCCGATAAGTTCGTTCTAGTGACGACATTCCCACTTGAAGGCATGTCCGTTCCTAAAGGTGTCGGTTATTTAGAAGATCACGGTATCGCGTTCGTTAGAGGTGATATGAACCCGATCCGCTCACTTGCCAAGCTCGTTGAATATAGAGAAACCTACGAGAAAGCTAAAGAACAGCGAATGCAAGCGGAACCTAAGAAAATCAATAAAAAGAATATCCGCCACTTATTACTAGAAAACCAGACGTTAAGTGAGTCGCAGTCAAGCGAAATCTTGAACGAATACGGAATTCGGACAGCAAAACGCGCAATCGCACAATCTGCTGAAGAAGCGGTACGGTTTGCGGACAATATCGGCTATCCTGTCGTGTTGAAAATCGATTCACCTGACATTCCGCATAAGACGGAAGTAGACGGTATTCGCTTGAACGTACAAAACGCGGAAGAAGTCAGAAAAGCGTATGACGAAGTGTATCAAAATGCTACACGAAACTGTCCAACCGCCACTATTCACGGTGTGTCCATACAAGAAATGTTAGCTGAAGGCGTGGAGGTCATTGTAGGCGTTACGAATGATCCGACATTCGGTCCGGTTATCATGTTCGGTCTCGGTGGTGTATTCGTTGAAGTGTTCAAAGATGTATCATTCCGCGTCGCACCGATCACGAGACAAGATGCGATCGACAAAATGGAAAGTCTCAAAGGCTATGAACTATTAAAAGGTGTACGAAATAAAAAGCCCGTCGACCGAGAAGCAATCATCGACGTGTTGCTGAAAGTGTCCGAATTGATTCAAGACTATCCGAATGAAATACAGGAAATCGATATCAATCCGCTCATCGTGTACGAAAACGGCATTGTAGCGGCAGATGCATTGATTATTACAAAGTAACTCATGAGGAGGATGGAAAATGGACTTAGATCAAAATGTCATTGGCTTAACGAGTAATGAATACGTCTTTGAAGTAGAACGACGACATGTCGGTCAATTCGCTGCGGCGATTGGCGACGATCATCCACTTTATACAGACGAAGAGTACGCCAAGCAATCGGCTTACGCAGGACTGATCGTACCGCCGACATTCCCGATCGCGATGAATGACGGCGAGACGGAAATGCCACTCGATCTCGACCAGCGCAGAATGTTGCACGGCGAGCAGGAATTCCTGTACTACAAGCCAATCCGCATTGGAGACCGACTGCGTTGCCAGATCAAAGTAAGCGATCTGTATGACAAAGAAGGCAAAAGCGGAAAGATGCAGTTTTTGAAGCTCGATACGGAAATGAAAGATGAAACGGGCGAACTGGTTTGTATTAGCCGCATGAATATCGTCTATCGCGCACTAGCGAACTAATGGAGGGACCTCATATGATCAAAGATTGGGTGTTGGAAGAACTAACTGTAGATCAGAAACTTGAACCGATGGTGAAGCCACCGATTACGAAAGTACAGCTCGCCCAATATGCAGGTGCATCCGGAGATTTTAACCCGTTGCACCTCGACGATGACTTCGCAAAAAAAATCGGCATGGACGGTGTCATTGCACACGGTATGCTCGTAATGGGTTTCCTTGGTGAGTACGTCATGAAAATTGCCGGCCAGGAAGCACGCGTCGCAAATTTAAAAATGCGTTTCGGCAAAATGACAGTACCAGGTGACGAAATTCGTTGCTTGGGTGTAGTGGAACGAACATACGAAGAAGAGGGCAAGCGATGTATCGCGCTTGAACTGACTGCCGAGAAAGTATCCGGAGAAGTCGTCGGATCAGGGAGCGCCATCTTGCAATTAACGTAAAAGCTATCGTGAAATAGGAGGAATATGACTATGGGAACTATTAAAGACCGCTACGCCATTGTAGGCGTAGGAGAGAGCGAACGCTCAAGAAAATCGGGAACAACGCCTCTTCATTTAGCACTCGATGCTGCAAGAGTCGCGATAAAAGATGCAGGTTTGAAAGCGACGGACATCGACGGATTCATGAACTATAACGAAGGAGATTCTTGTACTTCCCATCAACTGGCAACGTATCTCGGTGTACGACCGAAATACGTCAAAGATATCCAAGGTGGCGGAGCGAGTACTGAGATGCTGATTGCGGATGCCGTGGCGCTCATTGAAGCGGGGCAGCTCAATACCGTATTGATCTATCGTTCATTAAACGGAAGCTCAGGAACACGTGTAGGACGCGGCTATGACCCAGATATGCTTCAAGGTGCACTGGCTGGCGGGAGCTTCGTCATTCCGTATGGTTCAGCGAGTCCGTCACAATGGTTCGGTATGTATGCGACGCGTCACATGCATGAAACGGGTATTACGAAAGAGCATCTCGGACATGTGTGCTTGAGTTTCTATGAGCATGCACAGCGTAATCCAAAAGCTTTCTTACACGGTAAGCCGTTAACGATGGAAACATATCTTGCTACACCGGATATTAGTTCGCCATTTAATATCCATGATTCGTGCCTCGAGCTAGATGAAGGCAATGCGATCATCGTGACGTCTGCAGAAAAAGCGAAAGACTGCACGTCAAAACCCGTCTATATTATGGGAATGTCCGCACGCCAATGTCATCCGCACGTACACTACTGGAATGACATCGACCAAGTCGCTTCGGATTATGTAGCGAAAGAACTTTATGAAAATGCGGGTGTAACTCCAGACGATATCGACGTGGCGTCGATCTATGACTGTTTCAGCTGGGTCGTAATGCGCCAGCTTGAAGCCTATGGATTCGCGAAACGCGGAGAAGTAGGAGATTTCGTTGCAGAAGGTAATTTGAAGATTGGCGGAAAATTGCCAACTAACACAGCGGGTGGCATGTTATCCGAAGGCTATACGCACGGAATGAATAATGCGATTGAAATCGTTAGACAGCTGCGCCACGACTATGAAGGAACCGACCGCCAAGTAGAAGATTGCAAGATCGGTATTTGTACCGGTTGGGCTGGACCGGATATTGCAGGCGCTATGATCTTACGAAACTAGGAGGAATCACTATGACACAAGCAACGACAGCATACCAAAAACCCATTCCATTGAAAGATATAGATAATGCCCCGTACTGGGATGCAGCAGACAACCATCAATTGGCACTGCAAAAATGTGAGGACTGTAATGCTTATTCACAACCACCAGGCCCTACGTGCGCAAAGTGCGGAAGTGAAAATGTCCGCTTTGAACAGTTAGGTGACGATATAACAGCGACAGTCTATTCATACGTCGTGTCCTACCGTCCATTCCTGCCGGGCTTCCAAGATGAATTGCCGACCATCATCGCACTCGGACAGCTCGATCAAGTACCGGAAGTGAAAATTATGTGCAACATTTTACAGTGTGAGGAAAAGGACTTGGAGATCGGCATGCCAATCCGCATGACATGGATTGATATTACGGAAGACCGTGCATTGCCACAGTGGATTCCAAGCACGAACTGATCGATAGACGACATAGAAAGGATGAGCGAGTATGGATTTCTCTTTCACGAAAAAAGAAGAAAAATTTAGAGCTGAATTACGAACGTGGCTCGAGGCCAACCTTCCTGAAGGCTGGCTAGAAGGCAAGCGAGACTTACCGGAAGATCTCGATGAATACTCCCGCGTATTACGCGCATGGCAAAATACATTGTACGAAGGTGGATGGGCAGCGATCGCGTGGCCTAAAGAATACGGTGGACGCAACGCCAGCTTGATGGAAGAGATCATCTATCATCAAGAGATGGTGCGCGTGAAAGCACCGCCACTCATTAACTATATCGGGATCCACATGGTAGGTCCTACGTTGATCGACATCGGCACTGATGAACAAAAAGAAAGATATTTGAAGAACATCTTAACAGGGGAAGAAATTTGGTGTCAGGGCTATTCAGAGCCGGGCGCAGGGTCGGATTTAACGGGACTTAAAACACGTGCCGTAAAAGACGGTGATCGTTGGCTCATTAATGGTCAGAAAGTCTGGACAAGTTTTGGTCACGTGGCGGATAAATGCTTCTTGCTGACGAGAACGAGTACGCATCCAGAGAAGAAACACCGCGGTATTACCGTATTCATGATGGATATGCACCAGCCAGGCGTCGAAACGCTTCCGATTGTTCAGATGGATGGAGAGTCAGAATTTAACGAAGTGTATATGACAGATGCTGTAGCGACAGATGCAGATATCGTTGGACAAGTGGACTCAGGCTGGCATGTATTGATTGCCTTAATGCTCCATGAACGTACAGGGATCGGCGCAGAACTATTTACACTCGAAAAACAATTCAACGATACGGTGGAACTGGCACAGCAGTATAAAGTAAATGGCCGTCCATTAATCGAAAATCCAGCAGTTAGACAGAAATTGGCGAATTTCTATGCCCGCGTGCGTGGATCGCTACTCAATTACTATAAAAACTTAACAACGACGATCAAGAACGGTCAACCAGGTGCAGAAACGTCTATCGATAAATTGGTCGTTACGGAGCTACATCAAGCACTTTCTGCATTTGCAGTGGAAATTCAAGGACACCAAGGTGTGTTATTGGATAAGGATGCTGTAGCGGATCCGAAGTGGCAGCATTTATTCCTCGCTTCATTCGGACAGACAATTGGTGGCGGTACGAGTGAAGTGCAACGCAATACGATTGGCGAGCGGGTACTCGGATTACCAAAAGACATGGGACGTTAATAGATGTGGAGGGATGAACTATGGACTTTTCATTAACAGAAGAGCAAGAAATGTTTCGTGGACATATTCGCAAAATGCTAGATAAATTTGGCGGCACACAAGTAGCTCGAGAAATGATCGATCAAAATCCGCAAAATTTGGAGAAAGTGTACAAGACGCTAGCTGAACTCGGATGCAGCGGCATCAACATTCCAGAAGAGTATGACGGCATGGACCTCGAGGCACTCGATCTCGTTCCAACGTTTGAAGAGATGGGCCGTTCATTAGTACCCGGCTTATTCATGGAAACTTCTGCGTTGGCAGTGCCGATTCTCAAGAAATATGCGACAGAAGAGCAAAAACAACAGTATTTGCCGGCGATCGCCTCAGGAGAAAAATGGATTTCATTCGCAGCACTAGAACCATTCAACGACTTCTCCCCGGCAGGGATCCACTGTACATTGGAGCAGAAAGATGGACAGTACGTACTAAACGGCATAAAGACGCTTGTGCCGGAAGCAGAACTTGCGGACGCATTCCTCGTGCTCGTTCGCACAAACCAAGAAGATCTAGAAGACGGACTTACGCTTGTGTTGATCGATAAGACGGATGCACTGAACATCGAGAAACAATCATCGTTTGACGAATCCAAACATGTAGCGAAAATGGAATTCGGAAATCTAGTCATCACTCAAGAGCAAATCATAGGCGAAGTAAATAAAGGTTGGACGCAGCTTCAAGAAGGTCTATTGTACTTTAACGCTGCACTTAGTTCATACATTGTCGGCGCAATGGAACAAGTCGTCCATATGGCGACGGAATATGCGAAGATCCGGGAGCAGTTCGGTCAAGCGATCGGACGTTTCCAAGCGATCAAGCACAGTATTGTAAATATGAAAGTGAATCTCGAAATCGCTCGTTCACTGAGCCATTATGCCAACTGGGTAGTCGATACAGAAGAATTTGACCGTGAAGCAGCAGTATATAGCGCCCGTACATATGCGACGGAGAAATTCATCGAAGTGTCGGCACATAATATCCAAGTCCATGGCGGCATCGGATTCACAGAAGAAATCGATTGCCATTTATATGTTAAGCGCGCCCGCTATTATGATCAGTATTTAGGCTCCACCCCTTTCTATCAAGAAAAAGTAGTCGCGTCACTAGGCTGGTAATTTGAAGGAGGAAAACATATGACGAATGTATCCGAGAAATCCAAATTGACGACATACGGTAATATCATCAATGGCAAGTCCGTACAGGCAAAGGACGGGGCAGTATCGAACAGTATTGATCCGTCTACAGGTGAAGTGTGGGCGAAGATTCCGTCCAGTAAGAAAGAAGATGCGGAACTTGTCATTCAAGCGGCACGTGGAGCGTTTGAGGACTGGTCGAATCTACCGGCACGTACACGCGGAGATTATATGCGCAAGATCGGAGACATGATTTCTGACAATGCTACAGAGTTACTGGAGCTCGAAACACGCAACAATGGCTGGGTACTCGATGAATACGGCTATCTCGCGGAAGTGTTGAAGCAAGTTTGGTACGACGCAGCAGGGGCAGCGACATTAGTAGGCGCACAAGGACGTACCGTACAGATGGGTACCGGAGACTTCGGCTTCACGAAGCGTAAGCCATACGGAGTAGTCGTTGGAATCTTACCTTGGAACGCACCGCTGTTTACGTTCACGATCAAAGCAGCCTATGCACTCGCAGCAGGAAACACCGTCGTGATCAAGCCAGCGGAAAGTGGAGCGGTTGGATCTTTACGGTACGGTGAATTAATTGCACAAATACTACCTCCTGGCGTACTCAATGTCATTTCAGGAGCAGGTCGCGAAATTGGGGATTATCTTGTCAGTCACAAGGAAGTGAATAAAGTGAGTTTGACGGGCTCTAAGGCAACGGCTGAACGAATTACGAAGGCTACTGCCCATTCACCGAAGTCATTGATTTTTGAGCTCGGCGGTAAGTCACCGAATATCGTCTTTGAAGACGCCAATATCGACCAAGCGGTACACGGCTTGATCAACGGAATCTTCACACCAAACTCCGGTCAAATCTGTGTAGGTGGGTCACGCATGTTAATCCAGCGTTCCATTTACGATGAAGTGGTCGGACGCTTGAAAGAGTTGATGACGGACAAGGAATTCGTTAAACACGGTAATACGCTCGATACGACGAATACAATGGGGCCAATCGCCAATGAAGCGCAATTCAAGTCGGTTTGTGGCTATATCGACGAAGCGTCAAAAGACGACTACGAGGTTGTCTTCGGTGGACAGTATGGCGGGGAAGCGGTTCTACCAGGTCAACCGGAATTTGCGGACGGCTACTGGGTACAGCCAACGCTCGTAAAGGTAGCGGATAACAGCACAAGACTAGCTCGTGAAGAAATTTTTGGTCCAGTGGCGGTTGCGATTCCGTTCGATACGGAAGAAGAAGCGATTCAAATTGCGAACGATACGAACTTCGGCTTAGCGGCTGGAGTGTGGACGCAGAATTTGGGTCTGGCTCACCGGATGATTGATCAGCTTCAAGCGGGCAATGTATGGGTCAATACGTACGCTAGAGTGGGAGCGGATCTGCCGTTTAGTGGTGTAAAGGAAAGTGGTTACGGTACAGACTCGATTCTTGATTATACACAGGAGAAAGCATGTGTCATCAATATAGGCTAATCCACTAGTAACGATAAGATCTGTGACGGGAGAGCTTCGGTTTTGCTGCAAGCATGCCTCCTTTCGCAGATTTTTTAACCTCAGCTAGATTTGACATAATAAATAAAGCTTACAAACTAGTACAACATCGATAAAGGGAGGCCACTATATGAGTGAAGCGGCATTGAAGGATCAATCGATTAATAGAGGTTTTTTGTTCATCAGTTTCGGAGCGTTCTTTATTATGTTAAGTTTAGCGACCCATCTTCCAGCTTATCCGCATATGATAGCGGAATTTAATCTAACGCCAGGCTATGCCGTGTGGATGCAACTTGGTTTGGCTATCGGATTGACAGGTTTCCAGCCGTTGCTCGGATGGATCGGCGATTCGTTCGGATTAAAGATCGTGATCTTAATCGGCGGGATCTTTATGGTCATCGGTTCATTGCTTGTAGCATACTCGTTTTCATTTTGGGTGCTTGTTCTCGGCTTGTTCTTTAAGGGCATCTCAGGAGCAGCGATTGCACCATCGGGAATTGCCTATGCTGGAAAATTCATGGTCGGTACACAGCGGGCTAAAGCAATTGGAACGTTTGCGGCATTCATTACGATCGGTTCAGTGTTCGGACCAATTATTAGCGGCATGATTGTCGATAATGCCAACTGGCAAGCGAGCTTTATGTTCACTGCGGTTCTTGGCGGAGTAGGAATTGCGCTCTTTGCTTTTGTCCCACATGTCAAAGTACCAGCAAGAAAGAAGCTGGATGTTCTCGGATTAGCTTTCGTCATCGTTTTATTATTAGGTCTACTGACGATTCCGACATTTATCAACAGCTTCGGTATCGAATCGGGTATGTGGATTCCATCATTGCTAGTGTTCATTTCGGCATTGATTATCTTGATCTTCGTAGAGAAGAAACAAAAAGCACCATTGCTTGATTTGAAGTATGCCGTGAACCGTAATTTCTGGGTTCCGACGACGATTGCTGTATTCATTTTCCTAGGGTACACAGGCATCATGTACTTACTGACATTCTTTGTTCAGAACGTACAAGGTAAAGCGGCTACGACGGTCGGATTTTTACAGATGGCGGTATTCCTCGGTACATCAGTCGCAGCGTACTTCAGCGGAAGAATTTTGAAGAAACTTTCCGCCCGAACGATTATAGGCTCGGGAATTCTCGTATTTGCTTCGGGGATTATCATGTTGAATTTCGTTACGCTTACGACATCGTTCATCTATTTGTTCATTTCGATGAGTCTGATCGGGCTTGGCGTCGGTTTCCAAACACCTGCAGTGAAAGGCTTGATCGTTTCGGAAGCGTCAATTGAACGGATGAACGTCGTGACATTTACGAATACAGTCATTGAAAGTCTGGCACAGAGAATGGGCGCATCGTTTGCTTTAGTCGCTTTCTCGATCTTCAGTGCAAGTGGTAACAATGTCGGAGCGGTAGTCAGTACTTCCTGGGTCATCATGGGCTTCGTCGTCATCGCCTTGTTGTTCTTACCGTTGATTCCGCGAACTATTCCTGGAATTCATACGAATGAAGATGACTTACTCGGGACGAAAATCATACCGAAACCTTTAAAAACCGAAGAAATCAACTAAATTTGCTGTTGCGTACAGAGAGGAGTCTTTACTATGAATATTTATGTCTTACTGAAAAAAACATTCGACACGGAAGAAGCCATTGCCGTGTCAGGCGGCAAAATTGATGAGAGCGGTGCAGAATTCATTATTAATCCTTACGATGAATACGCCGTCGAAGAAGCTATCCAGCAGCGTGATGCGCATGGTGGCACGGTAACCGTCGTCACGATCAGTGATCAAGATTCGGAGAAGCAACTACGCACGGCGCTCGCTATGGGAGCCGATCACGCAGTACTCATCAATACAGATGACGACCTTGACGAAGGCGATCAGTTCACGACAGCGAAAATCCTTGAGAAATTCTTTGAAGATAAAGAAGTGGATTTGATCCTTGCAGGCAACGTAGCGATTGACGAGGCAAGCGGCCAAGTCGGTCCGCGTCTTGCTGAACGTTTGGACATGCCGTTCATCACGACAATTGTCAAACTAGAAATCGCTGACGGTGTAGCGGCAATTGAAAAAGACGTGGAAGGCGATCTAGAAAGAATCGAAGTATCACTTCCTGTTCTCGTTACATGCCAGCAAGGATTGAATGAGCCGAGATATACATCACTACCAGGCATTATGAAAGCGAAAAAGAAGCCTCTTGAGCAATTAGAGTTAGATGATCTAGATTTGGATGAAGACGACGTGGCGGCTAAGACAGCAACTATTGCGGTGTTCTTACCTCCTACAAAACAAGCTGGACGTATTCTAGCTGGCGAAACAGAAGTCCAAGTGAAAGAATTGGTCGATTTATTGAGGAATGAAGCGAAAGTAATGTAACTACGCCTATAGACGGAAAGGAGTTTTATCATGAGTAAAAAAATACTAGTAATCGGTGAATTGCAACAAGGAGATCTACGAAAAGTAAGTTATGAGACGATCGCAGCCGCGAAACAATTGGATGTCGATGCGGAAATTATCGCATTGGTCATGGGAGACGGTGATTTACAAAAACCGGCTCACGACATGATTCAGTATGGTGCCGATCGTGCGATTACAGTAACTCACGCAAACTTAAGTAATTATACTTCTGAAGGCTACGGTCAAGTCATTATGGAAGTGATGCGAGAAGAAAATCCATCGGGTATCATCATGGGCCATACTTCCATCGGTAAAGATGTCACTCCTAAAATCGCCAGTCGCTTAGAGCTCGGTTTGATCTCAGATGCCGTAGCGATTGAAAAAGAGGACGATCAAGTAGTCTTCACTAGACCGATCTACTCTGGTAAGGCGTTCGAGAAGAAAGTGATGAATGACGACGCACTACTGTTCGCCACCATCCGTCCGAATAATATTTCAGCATTACAGCACGATGCAAGCCGTACAGGCGATATCGCTGCAAAAGAAGTGGATGTCAAAGATTTGCGAACGATTGTCAAAGAAGTGATCCGCAAGAAAACGGAAGGCGTCGACCTATCCGAAGCGAAGATCGTTATCGCAGGCGGACGCGGCGTTAAGAGCGCAGAAGGCTTCAATGCATTGTATGAGCTAGCAGAACTGCTTGGAGGCGCTGTAGGGGCTTCTCGTGGCGCGTGTGACGCAGATTACTGTGATTACTCCTTGCAAATCGGTCAAACAGGTAAAGTCGTCACGCCAGACCTTTATATTGCGGTAGGGATCTCAGGTGCCATTCAGCATATGGCCGGGATGTCGAACTCCAAAGTAATTGTCGCCATCAACAGTGATGCAGAAGCGAACATCTTCAACATGGCGGATTACGGAATCGTCGGAGATCTATTTGAAGTCCTTCCGTTACTTATTAAAGAAATAAAACTAGAAGGCGCGCTCGTATCTTAAATTGTAACAAGCCGTACAGTTCAACTCGTGAACTGTACGGCTTGTTTTGTCTCAGCTGCTTTTATTCTTGTAAGAGCATATAGATAATTCTGTAATCTCATGATATACTACTTGGAAATTACGGTTTATCGGGGGGACATTTTTTGATCAATTACGATTTACTGTTGAATGACACGAACTACGAACTAATCCACCATCAATCAATCGCTAATAAAATCGATCGATTCCAAGTAATCATTATTCATGATCGCCAACCCAACTTTTTTGATTATAATTATTTATTAAACTTTCCTTCTGAGAATGTACGAAAAAAAGTAGATGCCAACCGCATTTTTCCAAGAGTAAAAAACGAAACATTCGTCGTCCGTCAGCAAAACTACGAGGACAATGTTGATTTATTTTTCAAGATGCGTGTAGATGCCAGACGTGAACTACTCGCGAAAGCGACAGAGTTCATGATTGCTAAATTTTTCAGCACTTATGAAAGTCATCTGGCGCCGTTACTTGCGGATAAGCCGACACTCAAATGGGACATTATCAATAAATTACATGATAAATACGATAAAATGCTACGTGCACACGTCGGACTTAACGATGAAAATTCTTGGAATGTATTCAGCACGTGGTACAGAACGTATTTAAAGAATTATACCGTCAACGAGTTAATCGTAAAACATGGCTATGATACGTTGAACGCTCTTGATAAAGAAGAGTTAAATACATTATTCCTCGAAAAAATGAGCAATAGTTTTGCTTCTAATGACAGCTTCCTGAATACATTTACTACTGACGTCAACGCGTATATTGAAAAAATGGTTTCTGAAATACTCATGGCGTTTGAATCAGAAAAAAACTCGATGGAGCAGATCAATGAATTACTCGGGGTTAGCCCGAATTTTTCGGTGCATCAGCCGATTGAAGCCACAGTAAAAACAAATAATCTTGTTGTCATGAGTAATGCTGTGTATCAATTCATTACAGAAGCAATTTCTAATCAGAAATTCGTATGCGAAGCGGATCAATGGCCACGCGCAACTATTCATGGGTCGAAATTAGAAGGTTCTTTGCAATTGCTTCCGAATGAAGACAACCGTACTGCAAGCCAAATGAATCTACTGCATGGCTATGCCCACACTTTATCAGAAGTCGATGTCGACGTACTCGATTCCTTATGTCATATGTATTTGACTCAATCACCGCAGGCAGACAAACGAGTAGAAATTCGGATTGATGACTTATTAACAATCCGTGGACTCAAAACCAAACTCGGCGGCACGGGGCGACGAGGAGGCTACGAGAAAGAACAACGTACTCAAGTAATGAAAGCGCTTTCCGTTATGCAAGCACTATGGATGCAACTTGATAGTGTAGTAGTCTATGAACAAGGCAAACCGATTAACAAGAACATGCAAGGACGTGCGTTTGTTTTCACGAATGAAGACGGAAGTTCATTCGAAGTCACTGAAGATATAACACCGGAACGTTTATTTATCAAGCTCGGAGAAGTATTCAATCATTTCTTACAAGGCTCCACGAGACAAGTGAAACTACTGCCGAATCAAGCGATCGAACTAAATCCATACCAGCGTAAATGGGAGAAAAAACTCATTCGGTATATTAGCTGGCGCTGGCGTACACAAGCCCGCAAAGCAAGCTACTTGCAGCCACATAAAATCAGCACATTGCTCGAAAAAATAGGTATACAAATTGATACACAGGCTCCGTCACGCATTCGCGACCGTCTAGAGAAAGCGCTAGATCTACTAGAAGAAGAAGGCGTCATTACGTTTTGGCAGTACAATCAATGGAACGAAGACAGCATGTCGAAAAAAGGATGGCTACGCGTCTGGTTAGATGCTACGATCATCATCGCACCGCCTGACGAGATTGTGAGCTATTATGAACCGATTGAGAGAAAGAAATCGGTCAAGACGCCGACCAACTTCTCCTTAGAGCCACAAAAAGTCTGCAAAAGCATAGGTAATGATTTTAAGGAATGCCGCATCAAACGTGGCTTGACACTCAAACAAGTATCAGATCAATTGAAAATTTCGACATCCTATATAAGTAATATCGAACGAGGCGGGGCATTACCATCGCAAACTGTCTACAAAAAGATGAAGGAATGGTTAAATTAAACTCGATTCTATTTAAGTTTCGACTTAACATAATATGAAGATAAAAATATATGTTATAAAAAATAAAAAAAGCGAACATACAGACGCCATACTAGGGTATACTAAGCAAAGCTCGTAAATTGTCGAGTTTTGCTTTTTTATCGTCAAAAGTAATAACTAATGGACTTTAAAATCATAAGAAACCTGGTTCCAAATAATCCTTGTTTAGTTTATTATTGTTCGCGCCGTATAAATAGGAACGCAATAAATATCTCACGTGTTGTAATCAAGGGGGGAAGTGGAAAGGGCAACAACCAGATCATATGTGGATCGATAGAATATGAAGAAAATCTGTGTTGCGATGTATTTACATGTCGTGATACGAGTGAAAGGTTTGCTGCGCCACACGGACAAGGTGTATGCAAGACAGATTTCCTGATCAACTTATACAATTCCATTAACGAATACGAACATACAAGCGGTAAAAGTGATAGACTAAGAACGGTCTATATGTATCGGAAAATCTAAATGCTATATGTAATCTTATTGAACATGGTTCCAAATAATCCTTCTTTGCATAATTTTCCTCGCATCATGCTATCAAATGAACATCGACTATTCCACGTAAAGTAATCAAGGAGAGGACCATCAAGTACTAAAACAAGCAGAAGATAAGAAGTTTAATCAGTCAACTGCAAGGGAAAGGGCGGTTAAACAGAAGACGATAGGATAATCGCCATGATAGTACGTGTCAATAGTCTTTAAAAGCGATACGTCAATTAACAAATTCAACACGGAGCTAAAGTGAACCTATAAATGACTGGTTAAATTAAGCTAAGCTAATGAGATCGATCATCCAGATAAAAAATGAAATATAAATCGCAAAGCAATACTAAAGATTTTATAGAGTTTAGTTAAGAAAGCATTGGCCAACCATTAAACAACACCTAAACATTAAACAACACCTAAACATTAAACAACACCTAAACATTAAAAAACCTTGAAGTAAACACGTTAAGTAATTATAATAGGCCTAGCGCATAAATCATTGAAAAAAGCGCAAATATCTCACTATCGCAAGTATACTTCTAAGCGAGACGTAACTTCCTATAATTTATATTATGTTCGGGGCGTTCTACGATCTATATAGTTTCCAATCTCCACGTATCCTTCTCGCCCTAGCTTTCTAAGCGATTCTTATGCTCTTTAGTCTTTATATCTTTGAAGTCGATATATCCTACACTGTACTCGATGACATCGTTTATGAACAACTTATGATCCTTAGCGAACTCTTTCACAGATTCAAGCAATTCTTTATCATACGTTGTTTTATACTGAATTCGATCTACTGGACGCAAATTCTTATCGTATTCAATAACTCCTGCAGCCAATACGTTCCACAAACCGTTTTCCAGCAAATAATTGCTATGTGTATTATGTCGCTCTGATAATTCCTCTAATTTCTCTAAAATCTCCTGACTAATATTCGTCCGAAACTTAATCCGTGTTTCATCAGTAGTTTGAATGATTCTACCACTTACTAATTTCCACATTATTTATACCTCCTAAGTCATCATAAACTCGCAGATGATTCACGAGTTTATTCTTTGTAATCGATCGGTTTGTTGCAATGCTTGGATATTCGCTGAACCTGTCGCAAACATCGCCATTCTTAATTCTAATTCACGCACTTCCATTGTTTGGAAAACGCTTTCAGCAGATATAGTGGCTTCTTCTAGAATTGCACGTCCAAAACCGACAAAATCTGCGCCGAGTGCAATACATTTTGCTGCATCGACACCCGTATGAAGTCCGCCGCTTGCAACGAGTAATTTTCCGTTCATATGAAGTCTAACTAGCTCAAGTGATTTCGTTGTCGGAATTCCCCATTCGCTAAACGCTGCCGCTGCTTGTTGTTTGATCGGTGTCGTACGGTATTTTTCCACTTGGCTCCAAGATGTTCCGCCTGCACCCGCTACATCAATGAATGACACGCCAATATCTAGGAGCTTCTTCGCGGTTTCCCCATCTATTCCCCATCCAACTTCTTTAATGCCTACAGGAATCGTTAATTCATTGCATAATTTCTCGATTTTAGAAAGTAATCCACTAAAATTCGTATTTCCTTCTGGTTGAATGACTTCTTGTAAGACATTGATATGCAGTACTAACGCATCTGCATCGGTGTAGTCGATAATTTGACGGCATTCATCAGCAGAAAATCCATAATTCAGCTGTACGGCACCTAAGTTGGCGATAATTGGTGTAGTTGGGGCGTACTTTCGTAATGCAAATGAAGGCCGGAATGCTTTACTTTCAATTAAAGCGCGCGTAGAACCTAGCGCAAGTGCCCAGCCGCGTTGCTCTGCAGCAAGTGCCAGATTGCGGTTGATCATTTCCGCAAAATCTGCTCCACCAGTCATTGAACTGACCAAAAAAGGAGTTTTGCATGTTTTGCCTAGAAAGTCTTGATCCGTATTGATTTCTTCAAATGATAATTCAGGTAAAGCATTATGTAAAAATTCATATTGTTCCACGCCTGTTGTGATCGAGTTTCCCGTCACGTGTTCATCCAGTACAATCTGGATATGCTGCGCTTTCCGATCATTTAGTTGCTTGCCCATGATTTTAGCTCCTATCTGGTAGTGAATCCATTTCGATACATATCAGTTACTAAGCATTATAGCGGTTCTCCGAAGATTACACAAAACATAAAAAAGCTCAGATATGAAATCGGAGCTTTCTGTGTGTTAATAGGTGGAAATCAATTGTTTTTTCCACTTTTCATCTTCAATTTGTCCTTCATTTAAATAAATAATCCGGTCTCCAAGACGTTCTGCTTCATCTAAATCATGCGTAACGACAATAAAAGGGATTTTCCAACGGTCGTGCAGGCGTAATAGCTCATCCTGACACTGTATACGTGTTTCTCTATCGAGAGCGGATAATGGTTCATCGAGCAATAGTACGGAAGGTTGTGTAGCTAACGCTCTCGCTAAGCCAACGCGTTGCTTTTCACCACCCGAGATTTGGTGCGGATACTTCTGCAATAAATGTTCAATGCCCAGTACGTGAAGTAACTCACGAATGGTTTCGGTACTCTCTTTTCGCCGATTCTTTTTAACACCAAACCAAATATTCTTCTCCACTGTCTTATGCGGAAATAACGCATAATCTTGGAATAAATAACCGATTTGACGATCACGAGCGGGCAATGGTTTTTCGCCGGTTTCATAAAAGGTTTGTTCTTTTGAAAGAATCATGCCGGAATCTGGATGTGTAAGCCCCGCAATGCTGTTCAGGATAGTGGTCTTACCAGAGCCTGATCGACCAACTAATACAAGAATCTCTGAACACATTTGAAAATGAATATTCATCTCATAGTGTGCGAGCTGTTTAGTGATTTCTACATGCAACATGTCGATTCCCCCTAGACTCACGATTTTGTAAAACGTCTCATATTACGTTTGCTCCACCAGTTCACCCATAAAATCAAACTAAATCCGAATGTAATGATGATAACGACCCAAAACGTCGCCTTTTCCATCTGACCCGACTCCACTGCAAAGTAGATCGCCATTGGAATGGTGTCGGTTTTACCCGGTATGTACCCTGCCAACATCAACGTAGCACCAAACTCCCCAAGTCCCCTTGCGAATGAAAGCACCAACCCTGCCAGCAATCCAGGCCAAGCGAGCGGAAACACTACTGACCAGAAGACGCGCCATTCAGAAGCGCCCAT
The DNA here is from genome assembly GCF_002743115.1 of Sporosarcina sp. P17b. Classification (NCBI taxonomy): domain Bacteria; kingdom Bacillati; phylum Bacillota; class Bacilli; order Caryophanales; family Caryophanaceae; genus Sporosarcina; species Sporosarcina sp. P17b. The sequence continues at coordinate 178,251 of NZ_PDYP01000005.1, forward strand.
CGTACGCGCGGCATTGGATAGCCGTTCATCCAAACTGTCAAAAGCGGCCGCAGCACTTTGATACATCAGCGGAAATGACACAACAATCGAAGCAATGACAGCGCCAATCCACGTAAAGACAATCTGAAAATCGAACCACTCAAGTAACCAACTTCCAATCCAGCCTTTTTTGCCGAATAAAATAAGTAAACCGAATCCAACAACAGTCGGGGGTAACACAAGTGGCAGCAAAAACAGGGCTTCCAATATACTTTTTCCGAAAAAATCACGCTTTGCGAGCAAATATGCAATGAACACACCAACTATAAATACAAAGAAAGTGGAGATGGCAGCCACTTTTAAAGATAATAACAATGGAGAGTAATCCATTTCCAGCACGCCTTCTCCCCCCTTTCATTTACTTAAATCCAAACTTCTGTAATGCCTCTTTACCTTCAGCACCCGTTAAATAATTAAGGAATTGCTGTGCAGCTTCCTGATGCTTCGAGTCTTTAACAACAGCCCCAGGATAGACGATTGGCGAGTGCCAACCCGTGTCTGCCACAGCCAATACTTTCACATCGTCCGAAATGAACGCGTCGCTCGAGTACACGACACCGTAATCCGCATTGCCCATTTCCACATGTGTCAACACTTGCCGTACGTCGGATCCTAAAACTAACTTTTCTTTCAAAGGCTCCCATAAATCCAAGTTTTCAAATGTCTCTTTCGTATAGCGTCCAACCGGAACGGATTCCGGCTCGCCTACTGCGAAATGATTGAGTGCTGCCGGATCAATTTCTTCAAATGAAGAAATCGTACTGTCAGAATCTTTGTGTGCAATCAATACGAGCGCATTCTCAGTAAAGTCTTTTCTTGATTCATTGATGAGTAAGCCTTTGTCTTCCATTTCATTCATGTCTTTTGAACTTGCTGATAAGAAGACATCAGACGGCGCGCCATTTTCAATATTGGTTGCCAGTTTACCAGAACTTCCGAAGTTGTATGTAACGGTAACACCTTCGTTGGCTTCTTCAAAATCTGCTTTCAAGTCTTCAAGTGCGTCAGTTAAGCTAGCGGCAGCTGAGACTAATATTTCAGCTTCAGGTGTTTCTTGATCTGTTGCATCCGTATTATCCGTATCTGAACATCCTATCAGAAAAATAGTTAGCATAACGAACAAAGTAGAAAGTAAAAAATGTTTCACTATGTAATACCCCCTAACACATATAACTAATTATAGTTAAAAGTATCATAATATGCTTTGAAATGAAACGGGCCTATCATTCGCCGTGATCATTCTCTAGCAGTCTCAGGAGTTGCGTGAGTTGCGTGAATTGCTATGAGCGGTTATAGGTGTTCTATGATCACTTAGTTAGTTCTATGAGCGCTCGCGAAGTGTGATAGAGCGGAAATCGCATGTCATAGAGCGATTAACTAGACTCTAAGAGCACATCAAGCGTTTCTATGAGCACGCACATATTTCTATAAACAAAAAAGTAACCCGCCTTCTACCGGCGGGTTACTCTCTATCTATCTCATAATACTCCTCAAGCGAATCTGCATCATAATACATCTCTTCATCTGTCTCGAAACGATTATAGCGCAGCGTGAACAAGTAAAACATATGCGTCGCGACTACCTTCAGCAGCGCATACGCAGGAATCCCGAGAATCACTCCAGCGACACCGAATAGCGAACCGGCTGTCAGTAGGACGAAAATAATCGTGATCGGGTGGATATGTAGTGATTTCCCCATGATTTGCGGTGAAATGAACTTCCCTTCGATTACTTGCACAATCGTCCAAACAATCGCAAGCTTCACCAGCATGAACGGTGATGTGACAATCGCGATAATAGCTGCGGGCGTAATAGCAATGACTGGACCTAAATACGGTACAATACTCGTGAACATCGCAAGTACCCCGAGCAACAACGCATATTTCATTTTAATAATGAGGAAGCCAATCGACACCATGATTCCGATCGCAATAGCAACCAGAATTTGTCCTTGAATATACGCACTGATTTGCCGATCTGCATTGCGGAAGATGATCGATGCATCGTCTCGCAAACGTGGAGGCAACATACGCAAAATCATTTGGGGCAACTTCTCGCCGTCTTTCAGTAAGTAAAACAGTATGAGTGGTACCGTAAAAATACTCAAAATGATTCCCGTTAACGTAGAAACGAAGGAAGTAATACCTGATGCGATGCCACCTATAGTTTCCGTGAAGAACGTACCGATACTCTCAAAACCAGAATCAAGGAAGCTATTCACGTTAAAGTTGAATCCTTCATAAACCGGCGCAAATATGGAGTTGCGGAAAAACTGATCGGTGTCCAAAATTAACTGTTTAAAATACGTTGGGAATTCATCGAATAGATTGATCGTCTGTAAACGGAGGAACGGTAATACTAAGAAAATCACTAATGTTAGTAAACCTGCAGTCGCTAGTAGAATAATCAAGATTCCGTAGACGCGTGGTATACGCAGACGTTCTTCCAAAAACCGAAGAATCGGACGCATTAAGTAATACAAAATCGTCGCGAGTACGACCGGTAAAACAACTGTCGAGAAAAATACTTTAATCGGATAGAAAATAAATGAAACTTGAGTGAAGACCAAGATGATCAATCCAATGAACAATAAACAAAGTAAAACAAACAATGTAGATTGACCACCGAGAAATCCAACAACCGGTGAAGTCGAGGGAATCGACCAGAAGTTCCGTAAAGAAGATTTTTTTGGTGGCTGCCTCAATGTTTCACTCCCCCCTTTATTCGATTCGTTACGGTGTAGCTAAAAACGAACGAATCGCTTCTCTATTTTTATCTAAATCAATATCAATTACAGATCCTGCGTGACTATAGGAAGTAAAAGAATAACTTCCTTCAACTGGAATACGTAATGTTTGAAGATCCAGTTTGCGTTTCGCAACAATTGTCAGCACTCTTGTTAGCTCATCCTTTGAAGTGAGGTCCGTCTCAATGAAGTTATCGAGTGCACCAGCTACTTTCGGAGCTTGCAAGACTGTTGATACGCTGAATAGCTCGTCCTTCACTGCTTGAATCACTTCCTGCTGGCGATTGACTCGCCCGAAGTCCCCTTCATCATCTGCGCGGAATCGTGCATAACCAAGTAACTCTTTGCCGTTTAATCGCTGGACGCCAGGTTTTAGCGTGACGCCAATTTTTTCAGACATTTCATTTTGAACGTTCATTTCAAGACCCTTCGGAAACGCAATGTCCATAATGGATTCGAAATTATCGAAATCGACGACTGCGTAATGATGAATAGGTATATTGAACATCCCTGAAATCGTTTCTTTCGCAGTTTGGACACCACCCAAGTAGTAGGCGGTATTCAATTTATACGACTGGTACCCTGGGATCTGTGCGTAGATATCTCGCATAAATGAAATTAAATGCGCGGTACCAGCTGTTTGGTCCCAAGATAATACCATCATCGTATCAGTACGATATTTTCCTGATCCATCATTATCGACACCGAGCAATAAATAATTCTCTGTCGTTGGATCTTGCGGATTTAGCAGATCGCCTTGAAATTCTCCAGGGTTGATCTTGCTGCCTGCTGTCATCGCCTTGCCTTGTTTATATTGAAAGTAGCTATAAGCCGAAATCGTTACAGTGAATAGCAATACTGCTGTTATAAAAACTCTGCCAACGCGTAATTTACGCTTCTTTTTCCTGCGATGTGGCTGCTGTTCGTCGAAGTGTTCATCCATGTAGCGTCATTCCTCCATTATCCGTGTGTATCCAGTTATCAGGACGTTTCTGTTCACAACGGGTTGCGTCCAGTCACGAGCTTTGCTTGGCGGATCGACCTATTTGCAACGCTAGTCCTAGCATTGCCACAAATAAAAGAAGAAATACGAACAATGTAACATAATGATTTTCTGTGTAGTCATATAAGGAAGCGATGAGTAGAGGCAAGATTCCACCTATGATGAACCCCCCTGTCTGCATCATCGCAGTCCAAGAATTCGTTTCTTCGGCTGTATCAGTAGCGTCCATTGGCATGAGCAAGCAAATCGGGAATAATCCACCGAGCGGAATGCCCATCACGAGTACGCCGATTGCGAACCACAACGGGTCTGCCGTCCACATCAAGCCAATCGACACAATACCGAGCGCGAGAATTACAACAAGTGCTGGCGTTCTACTTGTAAACTTTTGCAAGACAATCGGGAAACCGATATTCATGAAGATCTGCACAACCGTCATCAAACTAAGCAATGTCCCCGCCTGTAAAAGCGTCATGCCGTTCGATACAGCAATCGGAACGAGATACGTTAAAACGGAGAAGAACAATGCCGTCTGTAAACCGAAGAATATAAGAAAACTCCATGCCTTCTTGCTGCGCCATGGATTTTCCCCTTTTACTACAGGTTGTTCTGACACTTGCTTCACTTCAATTGGATGCTTGGCGGTGACTGCCCACGCAATCATTCCTAGAACCGCAATAGCGGCCCAAACGGCTAGCGCAAATGAATAGGACCCTGCTTTTTCATAAAAGACCCCCGTTAAACCTGTGCTTAGCGTCGCCCCCATCCCCATACCGAATGAATAAATGCCGACTACTACTGCAACATGCATCGGAAAATACTGTTTGATGAGCGCGGACAGCAAAGGTCCAATAACGGCAATCGCGACTCCCGCAATGAAAGCTGTCAGTAATAATACACTAAATGACGTAACCGAAAAGCGAATTCCGGTTGCTACAGCAAGTAACAGCAACATTAAGTACATCGTCTTGTTTAAGCCGATCGCTTTATTCAGTATCGGTGCGAGCATGGCGAATACCCCCATGCAAATGACTGGAATAACAGTTAAGAGACTCACTTGTGTGTTGGACAACGCCAAATCATCTCGAATAATATCCAGCATGGGCCCAATAGATGTAATGGCTGGTCGTAAATTGAGCGCGACTAAGAAGATCGCAAATAATAAAAGAATTTGACTAGATTTAGCGCGCAATACCAAGACTCCTTTTACTCATAATTCGTATAGATCGTCTATCATCATTATATCGTAAATCAAATTTGTAAACAGTACTAGTTCAAACATTCCATTTCACGTAATTTTAATGTATACTAGGAACATTGTGAACTTAGGAGGATATTATATATGTTAGCAGTTAGTAATTTAAGTCTTCGCTTCGGCGACCGCAAGCTATTCGAAGACGTCAATATACAGTTCAATCCAGGTAATTGCTATGGATTAATTGGAGCGAATGGCGCAGGAAAATCTACATTTGTCAAAATCGTGTCAGGTGAACTTGAACCTCAAACAGGTAATGTTATTCTTGGAAAAGACGAGCGTATGGCTGTCTTGAAACAGAACCACTTTGAATACGAAGAATATGAAGTAATGGATCTTGTCATCATGGGCCACAAAGAGCTGTATGAAGTGATGAAAGAAAAAGATGCTATTTATATGAAGGAAGACTTCTCCGATGAAGACGGCATGCGTGCAGCTGAACTCGAAGGTGAATTCGCAGATATGAATGGATGGGAAGCAGAATCTGAAGCTTCTGTACTGCTTCAAGGTCTTGGTGTTCCTGAAAGCATGCATCACTCCAAAATGTCTGAACTGGACGGATCAAACAAAGTAAAAGTATTGCTTGCACAAGCATTATTCGGCAAGCCAGACGTTTTGCTACTCGATGAGCCGACAAACAACTTGGACACTAAAGCAATTCGTTGGTTAGAAGAATTCTTAATCAACTTCCCAAACACTGTCATAGTCGTTTCCCATGACCGTTACTTCTTGAATAAAGTATGTACACATATTGCGGATCTTGATTTCAGTAAAATCCAGATCTACGCTGGTAACTATGACTTCTGGTATGAGTCCAGCCAACTGGCGTTGAAACTATCTCAAGAGTCAAACAAGAAAAAAGAAGAAAAAGTTCAGGAATTGCAAGCGTTTATCGCGCGTTTCAGTGCCAACGCTTCAAAATCCAAACAAGCCACTTCACGTAAAAAGACATTGGAAAAAATTGAGTTGGATGACATCAAACCATCTTCTCGCCGTTACCCATTCGTCAACTTTACAATGGGACGCGAAATCGGTAACGATGTTGTATCTGTTAAAGATGTTACGAAAACAGTTGATGGCAAAACAATGATTAAAGATGCTTCTTTCTCACTCGATAAAGAAGACAAAATCGTTTTGATTGGTAACCCACTTGCGAAATCAGCAATGCTTGATATGCTCGCTGGAGTAACTGAGCCGGATTCTGGAGTGATTAAATGGGGCGTTACAACAACTAACGCATACTTCCCAATGGACAACTCGGAGTACTTTGAAGGTTCGGAGCAGACGCTAGTCGATTGGTTGCGTCAATACTCTCCTGAAGATGAAACAGAAACATTCTTGCGTGGATTCCTTGGACGTATGTTGTTCTCTGGTGAAGAAGTGAAGAAAAGTCCTAGCGTATTATCAGGTGGAGAAAAAGTTCGTTGTATGCTATCGAAAATGATGCTTACAAGTGCGAACGTCTTGTTGCTTGATGAACCGACAAACCACTTGGACTTGGAGTCTATCCAAGCGCTTAACAATGGTTTAATTGCGTTTAAAGGCGCTATGATCTTCACATCACATGACCATCAGTTCATCCAAACAATCGCTAATCGTGTAATCGAGATCAATGATGATGGAACGATCTTTGATAAATCGATGACATATGATGAGTATTTGGAGTTTAAAGGTCAGAAAGCATAATATATAGGTAATCTTGAGACTATCCTAGCAACAATTTCTAGGATAGTCTTTTTTCGTTCGTACAAACTATATGAAAAAAAGAAAAGCCGTAGCTTCTCTTTTCCTTTTTGTTATTTTCTTTTTTGCGAGTAGTTGTCTACTAACGCTCTGTTAAGTAACGATATGGATCGATCCAGTTCAAACTTGATTAAGTCTTTGTACGCTTTCACCTTTTCCTGATCCCCTATACGGTAGATGTAAAGTGTCTGCATCTCTGTCCCCTGTTTATGGACCGGATGTCTAACAATCAGGCCGTCGTTTAGTAAATCATGAAGCGATTTATATACTTCAGACTTAGTCGGACGGTAACCAAGGTCTCTGAAATGGTCTAGAAGGTCATCTAATATTTGTAGACCATACAAGTTCCCCTCTTCTGCTTTATGTAGCATGTAGAGCTTCAGAAAAGCTCTCTGACGAATGACAAATGTACTCTTCATTGATCTTCCCTCCTTGATTGCTGTACGTGAGATAGTTATAGTATAGCAAACTATGTGGTGCGAGGAGAATTGTAAAGAACTAGGATTATTTGGAACCAGGTTTCTTATAACTATGCAATAGGATAATAGACCGTATGTTCCTAGTTGTTGATGGTGAAAAAAAGATTGGTATTAATGAAGTTATAAAAATAGTTATATTTATTGATTATCCTGTGATTTATTTCTATCAATTAAGGGAATACTATAAGAATAAAAGGAGGTTTTCTTATGAAGAAACATACTGTATGGTTTCTGATAGCTACACTTCTTTTAGTACTTGCTGGATGTGGGTCCAAGCCTGCATCGACTGATAATACAAGTAGCCCTGCTCCACCCGTTGATGATGACACGATATTTGAACACATCGAACCAGAAGTGACTATTCCCGCTACTGAAATTGAAATAGATGAAAATATCGAAGAAGATGCTGTGGAGGAACCTGAAACAACAGCCGATCCACAGGCTATTCCTGATACCTTGTTGGATTACTTCCCTCCTGACGACACGAGTGTATATTATGAAGGTGTCGGGAATGAATTCGCGCAAATGGCTAATACTATATCCCGACCAGCACCCGATTATGTCGTCATTCGTGAAAATAATGGTGGTTCCTACATTCAAAAGGTCTACAAATTGGAAAGTGACCAGATTCAACTTGTGAAGGAGGAACCCGTTGATTTCAATGTACTATTGCCGACACCGGCTGAATTGGATGCTATGGTTCCCATTCGAACGTATTTGAAGGAACCTATTCAAGTGGGGACGACATTTGATGATTGGACGATTATTGAAGTCGGCGCTTCCCTACAGACACCTTATCAACAATTTGACGACGTGGTAGTTGTAGAGCAAGTTGATAGTGATTTCGTCAATAGAATATATTTGGCTGAAGGCTTTGGCGAGGTAAAACGGGAGTCGATCATGACGATCGCAGGAGAACCGGATTACGTTGTAACGTCCACTTTAGAAAATATGACGCAGCCTTAATTAATGGAAGTATAATAAATAGACTATGTAGGAAGACTATCCAGAAGTTCGAACTTTGGGTAGTCTTTTTCTTGAAACTACATACGTTTACGCTTCCCTATTCTTCACTTGATATGAATAGCTTCTACTAATAAGGGAATACCACAAAATAAAAGGAGGTTTTTCATTATGAAACGTAATCTTTGGTTTCTGATGGTTGTGCTGTTTCTCGTGCTTGCTGGATGCTCAAATAAACCTGTTACGTCCCTTGATGATAAGACGGGCTCTTCCAAGACAGGTACCGTAGGAAAGACTGACGAAAAGAAGGATCAGCAAAATGACGATGCGAATCTGACCGATGTGTCTTTATTGGAGTACTTTCTTCCCGACGGTTCCAGCGCACATTATAAAGGCGTAGGAAATGAATATGCTGAATTAGATATCACCGTAGCGAGACCTTCGCAAGATTATGTCGTCATTCATGAAAATAACGGAGGTACATTCGTTCAAAAAGTGTATAAGATCAATGGGGATGAAATTCAAGTCTTGCAGGAAGAACACATCGAATTGGATGCTGGCGTTCCTACACCAGAGGAATTAAAGTCCATGAAGCCGATCCGAACGTATTTGAAGGGCCCTATCGAAGTCGGAACTACGTTTGATGACTGGAAGATCGTCGAGATGAATGCCTCAGTAGAGACACCTTATCAGCAATTCGAGGATGCAGTTGTCATTGAACAGGCTGGGAAGGATTTTGTGAATAGGATTTATATCGTGAAGGATTTCGGGGAAGTAAAACGTGAATCCACGATGTCTATGGAAGGCGAAGAAGAATTTGTGGTTACTTCTAGTCTCGAAACCGTGACACAACCTTAATTTTCCGCAAACAAAAAGGCGCCACAATGGGCGCCTTTTCAAGTGGTTTAGATTTTAACAACGTTAGCTGCTTGTAGACCACGGTTTCCTTCGACAACTTCAAATTCAACCTGCTGACCTTCGTCAAGAGATTTGAATCCGTCGCCTTGGATTGCTGAGAAGTGTACAAAGATGTCTTCTTCTCCGTCAACTTCGATAAAACCGAAGCCCTTTTCTGCGTTAAACCATTTTACTGTACCTTGTTTCATTCGATTACCTCCAAAAATATACGTACTTATTAATACACGAACCTTAGCAAAGCAAAAAATTCACGTATTACAAAAGATACCGACGTCGCCGATCACTTTTGTAATAGGTGAATCACTTAGCATACGGTCGTTCGATTAATTTACTTACGTTAAGTATAACATATTTAACTTGATTGTCAATAAATAAATAACACTTTTTACAGAATGTTCTTACGATATGTTCGGTTCACCGTTTAGTAACACAATGATACCGTGATACAATTGTAAATCTCCTTCACAGCCATCGCAATAATGTTTTTCGGTTGTCGACCAAAATGCGTGGAAACAACCTTTACGAACTTCATAATGCTCAAAGTATGATTCCATCTTGCTGATCACTTCTTCAATATATGCTTGCGTTTCGATTTCATTCGTAAATGTTTTGGATGTGACGCTATAGTCTCTCCACTCTTCAAACATCCACCACGGCTCAAAGTCCGCCTTCATGTATACCACTTCATACATTCAGTATGCACTCCTTTATCTTGCGCTATGCAGGAATGATACTCATTTTAGCAAATCCTTCCCACTATTCAAAGTAAAATGATTCACGTGGCGTAATATATGAGTTTTCGACCATTTTCGGCTATAATTGAGATAGGTTCCAGTAACCTTACTGTCTGCACGATAAATGAAACCTTTTCGCAGTTAATCCGTAAGTATTATATAGAGTCAGAATGGAAGGTGGCCTGAACAATCATGACGAATATAAAAAACTTTTTCACACGACACTTAATTATGGCGCCTACTAGTTTCCTGACATGGTTCATCCTCATCGGTGGGACGAGCATCAATTTCTTCCTAGGGTCCGCAATCGGGATTGCCATGTATGCAGGAGGCAACGTAGCCATTAAAGAACTGCAGTTACGTTCCACACTGAAACAATTCGGTATGGCGCGCTCTGAATATAAACATATTGAACAACAATTGAGTGAATCCAAGAAAAAACTGAAACAACTCGGTAATATGTATGGACAAGTACGTTCGATTCAAGCATTTAGACAAGTGTACGACATGTCTTCAATGGCTCGACGTATCATCAAAATTGTCCAAAACAACCCACGGAAGTTCTATCAAGTCGAGAGCTTTTTCTATGCGCACTTGGACTCGGTCGTAGAACTTACTTCAAAGTATAGCTTGCTAGTGAATCAACCATTAAAAGATCAAGAGATCAAAGTTGCCTTGCAGCATACACGCGAAACATTAGCCGATTTAAGTCTCGAAATGGAACGCGATCTTCGAAATGCCGTAGCAACCGATTTAGAGAAACTACGCATGGAAATTGATTATGTGGACATTACACTCAAGAGAAACAAACCGTTGCTCGAATCGAAAGGGGAACATTCTAATGACAGATAAACACACACTAGAAGAAAAATCAGTAGACGATTTACTCGGCAATCCGTTCGATATGAACGCTAGCCTACTTCCAAAAGAGATGGAAAACTCGCTTGCGGATGAGACAGCACCTGTCAAACTCATTGACCGTTTAACACCCGAAGAACAAGTCAAAGCAAGACAATTGGCTTCACAGATTCCGGTAGGCAATTACGAAGCCGTCATTTCCTATGGCGCCAATGCACAAAATGAACTTTCCAACTTCTCTCACAAAATGCTTGACCATGTTCAAGGCAAAGATATCGGCCCTGTCGGTGATGTACTGAACGAATTAATGGCCAAATTATCCGAAATCGATACAGATGATCTATCGGATAAAAAGAAATCGGGACTAAGCCGTTTATTCAACAAGGCTACTCGCCCTATTAAAGAAATCATGACAAAATACGAAAAACTCGGCACACAAGTCGATAAAATAAGCGTTCAACTAGAACACTCCAAACGTGGTTTAATGGAAGATGTCCGCATGCTGGATAATTTGTATGAACAAAACAAAACCTACTTCCAAGCACTGAACGTCTACATTGCAGCTGCAGAATTAAAGATTGATGAAATCAATAGCACGATTATTCCAGAATTGCATAAAAAAGCACAGGCTTCAGATGATCAAATGATGGTCCAAGAAGTCAACGACATGGCGCAATTTGTAGATCGTCTTGAAAAACGCCTATACGACTTGCAACTATCACGCCAAATCACGATTCAAAGTGCGCCACAGATTCGAATGATCCAACAAACGAACCAAACGTTAGCTGAGAAGATTCAGGCGTCCATCATGACAGCTATTCCCCTTTGGAAGAACCAGATTGCGATTGCTTTAACACTCAACCGTCAGCAAAAGGCTGTGGAGTCTCAGAAGCTTGTGACGAAGACAACGAATGATTTACTACTTCGCAACTCTGAAATGTTGAAAGTGAATAGTATTGAGACAGCGAAAGAGAATGAAAAAGGCATTATTGAAATTGATACATTGAAAACCACACAAGAGAACTTGATCCAGACAATCGAAGAGACATTGCTAATCCAAGCAGACGGTCGCGCAAAACGAAAAGCTGCCGAGACCGAGATTGCCAGAATGGAACAAGACCTCAAGACACGTTTATTAGCTGTATATGAAGAGTCACAAAACCGTCCCTCATAAGAGAGACGGTTTTTTTGTATGATTTGTTGTAAGTAATGACATGTGAAGTCAGGCTATGAGCGGTTGCCGTGTCTCTATGATCGCTTGTCGGGTGTCTGTGAGCGACCAAGGACCCCGATAGAGCGGATGAGAGATGTCGTAGAGCACTTAACCAGGTTCTAAGATCACTTAACCAAATCAATGAGCGGCACCGCGATTGCCCTCACTAACTTCCTCACAAATCGAACTTCAAAACACAATAAAAAGAGACAATTCAATTAAGAACTGTCTCCCCATCCCTATCTATTCACTCAAAATACGTCTTATAATACCCGCCGACTTTGCCGGAATTGTCTACTACGAAAATAAACTCCTCGGTCTCGTTCTTCACGTCATACGCCTTCCCCGCCGTCAGCATATTACTAACGAAAAACTTCGCTGCATCCGTGTGCGTACACGTTACTGTCTTCAAAGTAGGCTCATCCAACCATTGTAAATATGACATAAAACCTCTCCCCTTCTAAATAAAAACGACCCGCTGATTAGCGGGTCGCTTGGATTGTGTTAATTAAGAACCTAGTAGAAGGTCTTCAGGGTTTTCAAGCAACTCTTTAACCATCTTCAAGAATCCTACAGAATCTTTACCATCAATTACACGGTGATCATAAGAAAGTGCAACATACATCATTGGGCGAATTTCGATATTGTCACCAATAGCTACTGGACGCTTCTGAATTGTATGCATACCCAAGATTCCTACTTGTGTACCGTTTAGGATTGGAGTAGACAATAGTGAACCGAATACTCCACCGTTTGTAATTGTGAATGAACCGCCTGTCATATCAGCCAATGTCAACTTGTTGTCGCGTGCTTTTTTCGCAAGCTCTCCGATAGATGCTTCGATTTGTGCGAAACTCTTACGGTCTGCATCTACTACGTTTGGTACAACTAGTCCACCGTCAGTAGATACTGCGATACCGATATCAAAGTAATTCTTCAATAGGATTTCATCGCCATCGATTTCAGCGTTAACATATGGATATTTCTTCAATGCAGCAACGACTGCTTTCGTGAAGAATGACATGAAGCCTAGACGTACATCGTTTTGCTCGAAGAACTGGTCTTTTTTGCGTGAACGAAGTTCCATCATTTTCGACATATCAATTTCGTTGAATGTAGTTAACATTGCTGTTGATTGTCTAACTTCAAGCAAACGCTTAGCGATTGTTTGACGGCGACGAGTCATTTTTTCACGAGTGATACGGCCATCGTCTTTCGCTTCTGCTTTAGGAGCTGGAGCCGCCGCAGCAGGTGCTGGAGCGTTGTTGTGAGCAGATACGTCTTGTGCACGTACGCGACCCATTGGATCAACAGGTGATACGTCCGCAAGATTGATACCTTTTTCACGTGCAAGCTTGCGTGCTGCTGGACTTGCAATTGTGCGGTCTGAAGAAGAAGTTTCTTCTGCTACAGCTGCTGCTGGAGCCGGAGTTTCTTCTTTTTGTGCAGGTGCTGGCGCTGCTGCTTCAGTTGCTTGTGGAGCTTGTTGTGCCGGTGCACCTGAACCTTCGCCTACAATCGCGATTACTTGGCCAACTTCAACTGTGTCGCCTTCTGCAGCCAATAGTTCAGACAATACACCCGCTTCTTCTGAAATGACTTCGACGTTCACTTTATCTGTTTCCAATTCAACGATGAATTCACCTTTATCCACGTTTTCACCGGGTTGTTTCAACCATTTTGCAATTGTACCTTCTGTAATTGATTCTGCTAGTTCAGGTACTCTGATCTCTGCCACAATAAATTCCTCCTCGTAGGTATACCGTTTTTTAACGGATAAGCTACTTTGTATAAGTAGTTTTTTAACTTTTTCTGTAAAGCTTATTTACTTGTTATATCACTTTTTCAAAGCTTCTTCAATAATTCGGTTTTGTTCTTTTTTATGTGAAGCGCCGTCGCCTTCAGAAGGACTTGAGCGTTTGATACGACCGACATAAGAAATGTCCTTGCCGTCAGCTAGTTTTTCTAGGAATGGATAAGCGAATGACCATGTACCCATGTTCTTCGGCTCTTCTTGAACCCATACTAAATCTTTTGCTTTCGGGAAACGAGCAACGATTTCTTTGATTTTGTCAGATGGGAATGGATATAGCTGCTCTACACGGATTACGTGCAAGTAGTCGAATCCTTCACCGTCTTTGATCTTCTCAGCCAAGTCAATTGCCATCTTACCGCTTGCGAACAAGATCTTTTTCACTTTTTCAGGTTTAGTTCCTGTACCAGGTTGCTCAAGAACTGTCTTGAAGTGACCTTCCGTTAAGTCTTCAACGTCTGCTCCAACTAGTGGGTGACGAAGTAAAGACTTAGGTGTTGCAATTACTAACGGACGCTCTGCTTCGCTGCCGAGAATTTTCGACTGGCGACGCAATACGTGGAAGTAGTTTGCTGCACTGGAGATATTCGCGACTGTCCAGTTGTTTTCTCCACAAAGCTGTAGGAAACGCTCAATACGAGAACTGGAGTGTTCTGGTCCTTGTCCTTCAAATGCATGTGGCAACAATAGCACTAGGCCGGATTGCTGTCCCCACTTCGCATAACTTGAAGAAACGAACTGGTCGAACATCACTTGTGCCATGTTCGAGAAGTCACCGTATTGTGCTTCCCAAATAGACATTGTTTTGTCTTCTTCTAAGTTATAACCGAATTCATATCCGACGATTCCTGCTTCTGTTAATGGACTGTTATAAGCCACGAACGAAGCGTTAGATCCGCTAATATGATGCAACGGAACAAGTTCTTCACCTGTTTTTTCATCATGTAAAACTAAGTGACGTTGTGCAAACGTACCGCGTTGGATATCTTGTCCAGAGATACGGATGGGCTTACCGTCTTGAATGATGGAACCGAATGCCAATTGCTCAGCATGTGCCCAGTCAATTTTGCCTTTACCATTGAATGGTTCTTGGCGTCGTTTTAAAATTTTATCCAATTTGCTGAAGACAGCGAAATCAGTTGGATACGTTAATAGCTCTTCGTTCATTTTACGAAGGCGATCTTCCGAAACCCCTGTTTCTAGATCACGTGGAAGTCCAGCTTGTACCACTTCCGGTGTTGCATTGGAAATTTGTGGTGCATCTGCAGATTGTTCTTTAACATGATCGTAAGCTTCTTGCATAGTTGCGTTGACCGACTTGTCCATTGCCTTTACTTCTTCGTCAGTCATGAGCTTTTGCTCGACCAGGCGTTGTCCGTAAATTTGACGAACTGTCGGGTGTTTATGGATTTCGTTGTACATCACTGGATTCGTCACTAGTGGCTCGTCCATTTCGTTGTGTCCGTAACGACGGTAACCGATTAAATCGATCAATACGTCTTTACCGAACTGCTGGCGATATTCGAATGCCAGTTTTGCGACAGCTAAAACTTCTTCTGGGTGATCTGCATTCACGTGGAATACAGGCACTTCAAAGCCTTTTGCTGGATCGGATGCATAGTGTGTAGAACGGGAATCATAGTATTCTGTCGTGAAGCCAATTGTGTTGTTGGCAATGACGTGAACCGATCCACCTGTTCTGAAACCACGAACGCGTGAATAGTTGAATGATTCCGGTACGATTCCCTGTCCAGGGAACGCCGCATCACCGTGTACTAGGATCGCGTATGCTTTGTTAGTATCTTGCTTTGGAATACCTGGGCTATCCGTGTTTTCCTGTGCAGCACGAGTCTGTCCAGTAATCACCGGGTTCACTACTTCAAGGTGAGACGGGTTATACGCTAAGAAGCGGTTCATTCCCGATTTGCCTTTATGAAGAGCTCCCATATGGTATTTCACATCGCCGAACCAGCCGCGTGTTACTTCTAAAGAACCGTCTTTTGGCAAGAACGGTGAAGCAGGTACGCCTGCGAATTCTGCGAACATCATTTCATATGGTTTATTTAAGTTATGTGTCAACACGTTCAGACGTCCACGGTGAGCCATGCCGATTAGCACTTTTTCCATTTTCGCTTCTTCAGAACGACGCATTAATTCGTCGATTAAGACAACTAATGTGTCCACACCTTCGATAGAGAAACGTTTAGCTCCAACGAATGTACGGTGAATGAACTTTTCAAATCCTTCAATTTCCGTCAAACGCTCAAGAAGTTGTTTTTTCTCGTCTTCTTGCAAGTTTGACTGTACGTCGCCGTTTTCAATTTTTGATTGAATCCACGTACGCTCTGTTTCATCGATCAAGTGTGCGAATTCGTATGCGATGGAGCCTGTGTAAAGAGACTTCAAGTAATTCATTGCATCCAATCCGTTTTCCACTGTCGCTGGAACATTTTTTAAGAACAAAGTTGCTGGCAATCCGACCAGATCGCTTTCTGTCAATCCATGATAAGACAGTTCAAGACGGGATGTATCTTTAGGTCGATCGTTTAATGGATAAATATCAGCTGCAAGATGTCCATAAGAACGAATAGCTTCAAGTAAAGAATAAACGGCAAGAACTTTACGCAAATCCGTTTGGGAACCTTGCGCTATAACTGCCTCTTGACCTGAATCATCCATCTGAGGCGCACCAAAATTCCTGAATAGCTCTGCTAAATCAGGATCTACTGCATCTTGATCTGTTTTAAACAGATCGTACATTTCCATTACATACCCAAGGTTTGGACCCGAAAAATTAGCATACGGGGAACGATGGGAATCCACATTGTTCGACATGTAATATAACCTCCACATTTGCCTACCGGCGTGTTGTGTTTATTTTCACTACTTCTATACAATAATAGCACGCAAACCTTAGAACTGAAAGGGATTAATCCTAATATGCATAGTTTTCTGCAAAGTACTAGCAAATATATTAAATAATACTGAAAACTACGCCTCTTAGGTACTTCGCGTACATTTTCATTTTTGGAACGACAAAATCAATTCTGCCATCTTTTCAGGCGTCTTCGGTTCTGTCGTCTTTTCAATATTCGACAACAATCGCGCTTTCTCCTTTACGAGTTCTTCGAATTGTTCTGTAACAGGCTGAACTTCGAATTGTTCTTCTTCAATTTGCAATGCCAATCCTTTAGAAGCAAAGTAATTGGCATTCAATATTTGATCGCCACGGCTCTTTGAAGCGGCTAACGGAACGAGTAGCATCGGCTTATGGATTGCAAGAAGTTCGAATATCGCATTCGAGCCCGCGCGTGAAATTGCATAATCGGACGCTGCCAGTAGATCCGGCAATTCATCGGTAACATATTCATACTGCACGTATCCCGCCACCGCCAGACTGTCATCCACATTTCCCTTACCACATAAATGAATGATCTGATACTTCTCAAGCAAAGCAGGCAATTCATTGCGCACCGCCACATTCAACACAGCAGAGCCTTGACTACCTCCCATTATAATGAACACGGGCTTTTCCGAA
This sequence comes from Sporosarcina sp. P17b, assembly GCF_002743115.1. Lineage (NCBI taxonomy): Bacteria > Bacillati > Bacillota > Bacilli > Caryophanales > Caryophanaceae > Sporosarcina > Sporosarcina sp. P17b. The sequence goes on from NZ_PDYP01000005.1 coordinate 195,553, forward strand.
TTCAGACCGGTTCTACGCAATCCTTCTTCTCGGTTACCCATAAACAGCTCTGGACGGATAATCGGGCCCGTGCATGCAGATTTCGCTGTCGGCACAAATTGCAACGTCTGTTCAAAGACCGTAAAAATTTGTGATGCGAACGGCAATGCCAATTTATTCGCAAGTCCTGGCGTCACGTCTGATTCATGGACAACGACAGGTACATTCGCAAGTTTGGCTGCCATAACGACCGGCACTGAAACGAAGCCTCCTTTAGAGAAGATGATCTCCGGCTTCAATTTGCGGAGAATAGCGAGTGCTTGTAGCGTACCCGCTCCGACCCGAAATGGATCCGTAAAATTCTTCATTGAGAAATACCGGCGGAGCTTACCACTTTGTATGGCGTGATAGACCACTTCAGGATGACCTTCTCCAATCAGCTCTTTTTCAATACCTTCATGAGAACCAATATAATGCACACTATATCCTTTATCTAAAAATATGGGAATTAACGCTTGGTTGACGGACACATGCCCTGCTGTCCCGCCACCTGTTAATACGACTACCGGTTGCTTCATTCATTCCATCCTTCCGCGTTACCTACTATATTTTCATGCTACAATAGTCAAAGTAAAAAACTTTAGTAGAGGAAATCAAAACTATGACTACTGTAACGAACCCTTTGCAACAAAAAACATCCATTTTCATTAAAATCATGATTCCCATTGTCATTACGCAAGTGGCACTGTACTTGATGTCGTTCTTCGATATTCTCATGACAGGACGCTATGATACGTTCCACTTAGCAGGCGTGACCATCGGTAGTTCCTTCTGGATACCGGTCTATACCGGCCTTTCCGGAATTCTCATGGGTCTAACTCCTATTATCGCACAGCAAATCGGTGCGAAGAACAAAAAGGATGTCCGCCCTACTGTCCAGCAAGCATTATACGTATCTCTCGCTCTTTCAGCAATCATTTTTGTCTTGATCCACTGGGTCGTGTTACCCGCTATCACAAGAATGCCACTAGATGCACCGGTTATAGAAGTGGCGTCCGCCTACCTGACGGGTATGAGCATCGGATTGGTTCCGCTGATGGCCTACACTGTACTGCGTTCATTCTTTGATGCGTTAGGGGCAACACGTGTATCGATGTTCATCATCCTGTTATCAGCACCGATTAATATCATGTTGAATTATCTCTTGATATTCGGTAACTTCGGTTTCCCTGAGCTTGGGGGTGCGGGTGCTGGGTATGCATCCGGATTCACGTATTGGCTCGTATTTTTCATTGCGGTATTGATTGCCTGGACGTCCCGCCACTTTAAAGAGTTTACGCTGTTTACTGGTTGGCAACGGATTTCATTCCCACGGTGGAAAGAGATTTTACTGATTGGTGTTCCGATAGGACTCTCCATCTTCGTCGAGACAAGTATCTTCTCTGTCGTGACGTTGTTGATGAGTAGCTATACCGCACAAGTCATATCAGCTCACCAGATAGCACTTAACTTTACGTCCCTTCTATACATGGTACCGTTAAGCGTCTCGATGGGTACGACGATACTAGTCGGTCAGTCGATTGGTGCGAATAAAACGAAAGACGCGCGCGAGTATACGTATCTCGGCATAGCGTTCGCCGTTGTTTTCAGTTTCCTATCCATATTCATATTACTAATGTTTCGTGAGTCTATTGCTTCTATGTATACGATGGACGCAGAGATTATTACACTCGCCGTGCATTTCTTTATTTATGCAGCGTTGTTCCAGTTATCGGACGCTGTGCAGGCTCCGATTCAAGGTGCGCTACGCGGGTATAAAGATGTGACGATGACGTTCTTGGTTGGCGTCGTGTCGTTCTGGCTAATTGGATTGCCTACTGGATTTGTGCTAGCACGCTTTACGGAACTTGGCGCATACGGCTATTGGGTCGGTCTGATTGCCGGCTTAACGGTCGGTGCGGTCATTCTATCGTTCCGTTTGCGGTTTATACAGAATAAGTATCGTGAAGTGGAATCATGATAAGTTTACGGGTCAATGGAGTTTTTATTCCATTGGCTTTTTTTATTGTGAAGGCGTAGTTTGCGTTACGTGGATAAACAGTTAGAGAGGTACGTGTATGCTCAATAATTCGTGTAAGTGATCATTGAACCCAGTTAACCGCTCTATTACACCCGCTGAACGCTCTATACACGTCCGTGACCGCTCATAGAAACCATCTAAGCGATCATAGCGGACGGGTAACCGCTCATAGCCTACTCACCCGCGCGTATCTACTTACTATCACCCTCCAACTCTCTCCAATAAAAAAGGTCAATGGACATAAATCCATTGACCTTTCACATTCTTACTTCTGTATAAACTGCTGTGTCCAGTAGTGTCCGTTTGCATCATATCCGATACCGATATGCGTAAACCCTGGCGTCAAGATATTCTGTCTGTGTCCAGCTGAGTTCATCCAAGCCTTCACGACTTCCTGTGCACTGCGCTGACCCATTGCGATATTCTCTGCTGCCGAACGGTAGGTAACGCCATTCTTCTTCATTTGATCAAACGGTGAACCGTATGTAGGGCTCGTGTGAGAGAAGTAATTGTTCGCTGCCATATCTGCTGATTTTTGCTTCGCAGACTTTTGCAATGCTGCATCGATCTGCAACGGCTTGAGTCCTGCTTTTGTACGTTCCGCATTCGTTAAATCGAGCACGGCTTGCTCTGTAGCGGACACGTTTGCTGTCTGCTGCTGAGCCGGTTTGTTCGTTTGTGGTTTCTCCACTGGTTGAGTTGGTTGCTGTACTGTTGGTTTCTCTACCGGTCTACTAGGCTGCTGTGGCTTTTGGTAGTTGTAGTTTCCAAAGTAATACGAATATACTTGGTGATTGGATGCATTCCACGTATACGTCTGTGTCTGCACCTGTTTCGTCGTGCTTGCCTCTGCTGCATGAGTAGGCAATAAAATAGCTGAGCTTAATAAGATGAGTGATAAAGGTTTTTTCATCTTGTTCCCCTCCTTCTTTACGCAACCTAGCATAACGTCAAAGAAAAGAAGGAAACTTGGCCAATCTTGCCAATTTAGCCAATGAACTCTGCGAAGCTATGAAATGAGAGTCTGAGAGATGTGATTTTGGTAACTCTGTCCAGTGGAGAGGACTATTAACAATAAAAAGCTATTGACAACTAGATTTCCGGCGTATATTCGATGCCGTCTACCTGTTCTCCGATGATCACCAATTTAGACGGGATTTGCATGTATTCCGGTATCCAGTTGACCATGCCATAAGCGTATTGGAATAAATGCGAGTACCGCGTATCTTCTAGCTGGATATACCCTTTCATGCGATAGACACTCTCCGGTAAGGTGCGAACCCAGTCTTCAAAATGTTGTTGGTTGATTGGTGTATCAAACGACAGCACTTTCGAATCGAGCGGCAATCCACTACCTGACGTGATCGGCTGTTTCGGTGCCGCCACATTCACCATTTTCTCAATATAGCTGAAGTCGACTTTTGCGTTGACGGCTTGGACGAGCGGCGCATGACTATTGAACTGTGTCACTTGCATTGTCACGAAAGCCAATTGATTGTCCGTCAGCAAATCCGTTTTATTGAGCACCATGAAATGGGCGTGACGGATCTGTTCAAGAAATAATGCTTGTATACGTGGTGAGAGCTTGTCACGGTCGACCCAGCGCTTCGCGTCTACTACAGTGACGATTCCCTTGAAGTCTAGCTTTTCTGCGAATAACGGCGAATATACGGCATCCAACGCTTCTACCGGGTGAGCGGCACCTGTCGTTTCAATGAACAGCACGTCAATCTCCGGATAATCCGTGAGTAAACCTTGCAGCTGCGCTTCTGTAGATTCGGCACCCGTACAGCAAATACAGCCATTCAATAATTCTTTTAACGGAACGTCCCCTGCATCTTCGACGATTTGACTGTCGATATTCAGTTCTCCGAATTCATTCATTAGAACAGCCGGTTGTCTGCCGGACTTCTTTACTTGCTCTACAAGAGTAACGAGTAGTGAAGTTTTACCGCTTCCTAGAAAGCCGCTGAGTAAATATACATCGATCATAGTTGTATCATCCTTTTCCATAGAGAACACGCGCCCAACGATTGCTGGACGCGTGTTTCTTTGATTATGAGTTGATTTCTTTTAACACGACTTCTTTCGCTTTTAGCAATTGCGGGTCATCATCTTTCATCTTGTCCCGTAATTTCTGCATTAAGCCAACTGTTGTATCGCCAGTCAAGATGCCTGTTTGTTCTTGTTCTAAGTCTTTCTGCAACGTTTTAACAGCTGCTGCCGTATCCGCGTCGTAGAGACCGTCTGTTTCGCCTGGGTCATAACCTACTGCTTCTAACATCTCTTCTGCCGCTTGTACGGAAGGAGAGACAAGACCTTCGTCCATCTCTTCAGACGAATCAAGGTACGGTAGAGATGCATATGAAGGATATGGCACTTTCACGTCTGGCTCAATTCCTTTTTTATGAATCCAGTTGCCGTCAGGTGTTAACCATTTCGCAGTCGTTAGTTTCAAGTTCGAGCCGTCTGGTAATTGAGTCGGTGTTTGAACGGTACCTTTACCAAACGTCTTAACCCCTACAATTGGAATGCCTGCAGACTCTTTTAACGCACCTGCTAGGATTTCTGAAGCGGACGCACTGCCGTCATCTACGATCAATGCAACAGGAACTGTTACTTTTTGTCCGTCAGAGGAAGGGTAGGCTTCTGGTGCTTTACCTTTTTCTTCTGTCTGGAATAACACTTTGCCATTCGGAACAAATAGATCGGAAATATCGATAGCACCGCTTAGAATACCGCCTGGATTTTGACGTACGTCAATGAGTACGCCTTCCATGCCTTTGTCGGTCATTTCATTCAACGCTTCAAGCAATTCCTCATACGTATGTTCAGAGAACGACGTGATATTGATATGCGCGATGTTGTCGTCGAGCATTTCCGCGTACACCGTATTGATCGGAATTACGTCACGGACGATTTTCACATCAAACGGATCGGATTTCTCTCCGCGTCGTACAGACAATGTCACCGTAGATCCTTTTTCTCCACGAATCAGTAAAACCGCTTCAGAAGAAGATAGACCTTGAATACTTTCACCGTCTACTGAAAGCACAGTATCGTTCGGCAATAAACCGGCTTTTTCAGCTGGAGAGTTTTTGATAGGTGACACAATGCTAATATAGCCGTTTGACTCTTGAATTTCTGCCCCGATTCCTTCAAAACTAGAAGAGATGCTTTCATTCAATTGTTTGGCTTCTTTTTCATTCAAGTAATCGGAGTATGGGTCGCCTAGTGAATCGACCATTCCGTTGATCGCGCCATCAATCACGACTTGATCGTCTACTTCGTCAAAATAACTTTCTTTCAGTTGATCATATGCATCATACAGTTTCTTGAACTCTTTTCGCTCCATGCCTACTTGCTGCGGTTTGACGACTTCTACAACCTTTTCGTCACCGACTGTCAGCGCAATGAAGGTAACCGCTGCTGTTGCTAGCACAAGGAAAAAAATGAGCATGATCAGAGAAAACGGTTTGATCCGTATATAGCGATTAGGTTTCGGCGCTTCCGGCTCTTGTTTCCCGTTCTCATGCGAATCGTTTTCGTTCATTGTCTTCCCTACTTTCCAAATCCCCGCAAAAGACCGCTGCCAAGAGCGGTCTTTTGTAGGTTTCTATCTATTCTATTATTCAGCGACGGCTGCGTCTAACGCGACTTCGATCATGTCGTTGAATGTCAATTGACGCTCTTCAGGCGTTGTGATTTCGCCCGTGATGATGTGGTCACTTACAGTAAGAACAGCAAGTGCTTTACGGCCGTAACGAGCAGCTAATGTGTAGAGTGCTGCCGCTTCCATTTCAACTGCAAGAACGCCGTGGCGTGCTAGCTCTTCATGCTGAGCATTTTCATTGTAGAAGAAGTCTTCCGTGTAAATGTTTCCTACTTGCAAGTGCAAGCCTTTTTCTTTACCTGCAGTGTACGCTTTCAACAATAAGTCGAAGTCCGCTAGGGGTGCAAAGCGGATCGGTCCGAATGTTACATCGTTTAGAGACGAATTCGTTGTCGCGCCTTGTGCCAGGATAACGTCACGTACTTTTACGTCTTTTTGAATCGCGCCACACGTACCGACACGGATCAATTGCTGTACGCCAAACTCCTGCATTAATTCTGTTGCGTAAATGGAGATGGATGGAACGCCCATTCCAGTACCTTGTACGGAAATGCGCTTGCCTTTGTATGTTCCGGTATAGCCAAACATATTACGTACTTCGTTGTACTGTACTACATCTTCCAAAAATGTTTCCGCGATATATTTCGCGCGCAATGGGTCTCCAGGTAGAAGAACTGTTTCCGCGATATCGCCTGGTTTTGCATCGATATGTATACTCATCTTTTATAGCCTCTTTTCACTAATTTGTTTTTATCATACAGTGTATAATGGCGAGATGCAATGAAACCCTCGCCACTTACCTACTGCACAGATCTTGATAGATTGCGTATATTTCATCAAAAGTGGTGGAACGTAAATCATCGTCCGCCATGTCTTCGACGTAACGGGACAATGAATCGAAATCCTCTAAGTCTTTCGGGAAACCGGCATCGAGAAACATCTTGTCCGCAAACAATGCCTTCGCGTCATCTTTTCCGCCGTTACGATAGCGTAATGCGAAATGGTAAAAGGATCGATCCATCGCCGTCACCTTCCTTCACTCAAATAATCCTTTGTATTCTGTATAGCCTTCTTTATCTAAGTCTGTTGCTGGAACAAAACGTAGTGCTGCAGAGTTAATGCAGTAACGCAATCCACCTTGCTCTTGCGGTCCGTCAGGGAACACATGTCCTAGATGAGAATCTGCTGTTTTACTGCGTACTTCCGTGCGGCGCATGCCATGAGCTGTATCAAAATGCTCCGTTACTTCTACCGCTTCGATCGGCTTCGTAAAGCTTGGCCATCCGCAACCTGCGTCGTATTTATCGTTTGAGCTGAATAACGGTTTACCTGACACCACGTCTACATAAATACCATCTTCATAATGCGCGTCATATTCATTGCGAAATGGTGGTTCTGTTCCGTTTTCCTGCGTCACATGATACTGCATTTCCGTTAATTCATTGCGTAAGTCTCTTTTCATGAACGATTCCCCCAATTTTTTTCGATGAATCCTGCGCGTCCTGATCCAACTGAATAACGCTCGTAGTGACTTGGATTCTTTTTGTAATATTCTTGGTGATGTTCTTCGGCCGGGTAGAACTCTTTACCTGGGAAGATATCTGTGACGATCGGCGAACTGAACTTGCCGCTGTCTTGTAATGCTTGCTTTGACTTTTCCGCTGCTTGCTGCTGTTCATCGGTGTTCGTGTAGATCGCAGTTTTGTACGACTCCCCGCGGTCACCGAATTGTCCACCTGCATCTGTCGGATCCATCACTTGCCAGAAAACATTCAGCAATTCTTCGTAGCTGATCACGCTGTCATCAAATTCGATACGTACCGCTTCACGGTGTCCCGTTGTATCCGTACATACTTCTTCGTATGTCGGATTGACAGTATGTCCGCCTGTATAACCACTTATTACGGAATGGACACCGTCATATTTGTCAAAAGGCTTGACCATACACCAGAAGCACCCGCCTGCAAATGTTGCGTATTGTATTGCCATCGTTATTGCCTCCTTAGTTTTTCGGTATCAATACTTCCAATATAATCTCATCTTTTGCTAAATTCACTTCTTTTGCCTTGACTTGAACATCACCTGAGATCGGCAAGTCCTTCAGATCGATGAAAATTTCCTCTTCTTTTGGTCTGACAATCATCCACGATGGAAGCTCAACTGAATTTTTCAGTAATTTCAGTACTGTTGATGGTGGAATGGTCAAATGTCCTAATTCCATTGACGATTGTTTGAGAATTAAGTTTCCGTCTTCTCGGACAATCGGATCAAAATGCATCGCAAGCGGTAATGTATGCGAGAACACCGTGAGTTCGGACGTCAACAATACATCATCGCGCATTTCAAGCTCAACCGGTAACGCGCCTTTTACAGCTTTTCGTATATAGGTGTTCGCAATACCTTCAAAATTATCTTTGGTCGTATTTAACGCCAATGTGTAGCCAGCCTCATTCACCGCTTTATCTTCTGGTAGAGGTGGAGAAGCAGTGGCGCTACTGATGAGGATGATTAATCCTACGAGCGCCGCCACCATTATTCCTGCCAGGCTAAAAAACGCTACTTTCCAAATATTCATCTTGTACTTCACTCCACTTCCACATCAACCGCTGAACAGCCTTTAATTTCTTCCACAAAACGCTCTTCCATCAAATCATATCCTTTACTGTTCGGATGGAAGAAGTCTGTGTGATAAACCAGGTTTTCATTCGAATTAAATAAATCTTCTACAGGCACAAAACAAGCCATGCCGTCTTTTTCCACTTGTTCTTCGATCGAACGGTTCCAGTCGCCAATAATTTCTTCGAACTCTTGTACTTCGTCCGTTACGACGGAGAACGGATTATAAAGACCGGCTACAATGATGGGGGCATCTGGGTTGTAGAGACGAAGGACTTCAAACAACTCTTCAATTCTATTTTCAAATTTTCCAAGCGCTTTATAGAAATCCGACATCTTCATCTGCATGAAATTCCCTTTGACCACTTTCATCACATCGTTGCCGCCAATCGTAAAGACGATATAATCTGCGGCAATGACCGCTTGTTGTACATCTTCATCTTGCAATTGCTTTAAAAACTGGTCGCTGCGCCGTCCGCGTTTTGCTAAATTCACGGCGTCCACTTCCATAATGCCTTTCCATTGTTCCATGTCCGACGTCAAACGGCCGAAATACCCGCCTTCTTTGCGCTCGTCGCCAACTCCTTGTGTCAATGAATCGCCTAGGCCTAAGACATTTACACGTCTAGGGATAAACGTTTCCGGCACAATGAATGGTTCGAACGCTACGGTTTCACGTTCCGAAAGCGTCGTCTCTTTTTGGCTAAATGGGGCCTGGCACCCTGCTAAGAACAATGAGAAGACGAAACACAGCACTAGCATTCTTCTCATAATGTCATATCCTTTGTAGTTAGAATCAGTCGGTGTAATACATGAAGCCAATCGCGCCTTCACCGGTGTGCGTACTAACAATCGGTGTAGTGAACGTCAACTTCACTTGTATACCCATTTCTTCAATCTTATTCTTCAGCGGTTCCGCCATCGCAAGTCCGTTCGCATGCGCGATCCCGACACTACGAATTACTTTCCCCGCTGTTTCCTTCTTAAACTCATCAAACAAATAAGAGACTACTTGTTTATGGCTGCGCACTTTTGCGACGGGCGTATAGACACCGTCTTTTAGTGACGCAATCGGTTTGATATTCATAAGCGAGCCGAACATCGCTTTCCCTTTACCGATCCGACCGCCTTTGACCATATTATCCAGCACGTCCAGTACGACGAATAAAGAGGAACTTTTACGGACGTGATCAATGCCCTCCACAATCTCAGCTACCGTCTTGCCTTCTTCAGCGAGTCGGCAGGCTTCAAGCACTTGGAAAGTCAGTGCGTGTGAAATATACATCGAGTCGATCACCGTAACATCTGCGTCTGATGCATGGGCTGCTGTCTCCGCCGATTTTACTGTCCCACTCATGCCGCCAGTCATATGAATCGAGATAATTTGCGATCCGTCCGCCCCTAGTTCGTCATAAAGATTCTGGAATACGCCGACTGCCGGTTGCGAGCTTTTCGGCAAGTCTTTTGCGTCGCGCATCAAATCGAGAAATTCATCGGGTTGCAGCTCTACACCGTCAATATAAGACTTGTCGTCGACGATCAGTGTTAAAGGTACCACGTGAATATTGTATTGCTCAATCAGTTCATCCGTTAAATCTGCAGTGGAATCCGTGACGATATGAATTTTTTTCATGATTTCTATCTCCTTAGCGTGTGGCTTCTGCGATTTTTTTCGCTGTATTTGGTATAGTGTGATGCAGGAGGTGCTTATGAGAATGGAAGAATCATTCGATTATAAAAATTTACATGAAGAACGCTGGAATGCGATCACTCATGCGATTGGATTCTTACTCAGCATACCTGCATTGGTCTTGCTAATTCTAAAAGGTGTGAAACAAGGAACAGGCATCGCCATAACTAGCTACACGATTTTTGGTGTGTCCATGTTATTGCTGTTCCTCGCAAGTACGCTACTACATAGTATGCCGGTTAAAGTGAAATCATTTTTTGCGATTCTCGACCATTCCGCCATCTATGTACTCATTGCCGGTACGTATACGCCGTTTTTGCTTGTCACGTTACAAGGTGCACTCGGCTGGACGTTATTCGGTATCATCTGGGGATTGACTTTGTTTGGCATCTTGTTCAAAATCTTTTATATTCACCGCTTCGCCAAACTATCGCTTGCCCTTTATCTCATTATGGGCTGGCTCATCGTCCTTGCGATCAAACCATTATATAACGCACTGCCGCCAGAAGGCGTTTGGTTGCTCGTGATCGGTGGATTATTCTATACGGCTGGCGCGTACTTCTTCATGTCACGCCGTGTTCCGTACAATCACGCGATCTGGCACTTATTCGTCATGGCAGGCAGCGCATCGATGTTCTTTAGCGTTCTTCTCTATGTATAGAGGAGAACGTTATTTTTTATCCCAAATTTGATACGTATAGGCAGTGCCGTCTTGCGCGTAATGCGGCTCAGACTTACTCGTTAACGTGTAATCCTCTTCGTATTCCGGGAAAAACGTATCACCCGGGTAATTTTTCTCAATGACCGTCACATACAATCTGTCGGCACCGTCTGCCATCGACATTTTGAAAATTTCCGCGCCACCGATGACCATTACTTCGTCGGCATAGTCTTTCGCGAGTTTCACGGCACTGTCTAGATCATGAACGACCGTTACCCCGTCCGCTTCGTAATCTTCATTACGCGTAATAACAATATTCAACCGACCTTTTAACGGGCGGCCGATCGATTCAAACGTCTTGCGTCCCATGATCATCGCCTTACCCATCGTTTTCTCTTTGAAATACTGAAGCTCTTCCGGAATATACCACGGCATCTCATTGTCCTTGCCGATTACTCGGCCAAGATCATGTGCCACCAATAATGAAATCAATGTATGTCCTCCTTTATACTGCGATCGGCGCTTTGATTCGTGGATGCGGATCATAGCCTTCGATCGAAATATCCTCCGTCGTCAAATCAAAGATCGACCGTCCATCATAATTCACGTGCAACGTCGGCAACTCTTTTGGTTCTCTCGACAATTGTTCATGTACTTGATCGATATGATTCTGATATAAGTGTGCGTCACCTAGTGTATGGACGAATTCGCCTACTTCTAAACCACATTCATGCGCAATTAAATGAATAAGTAACGCGTACGATGCAATGTTAAACGGTACGCCGAGGAAAACATCCGCACTGCGTTGGTAGAGCTGGCATGATAATTTGCCGTCCGCTACGTAGAACTGAAACAGCAAATGGCATGGTGGCAGCGCCATCTCGTCCACTTCTGCAGGATTCCACGCCGTGACAATGTGGCGGCGAGAGTCCGGATTGTTTTTGATGCTGTCGATCACTTGTGCAAGCTGATCGATGACACCACTCTCGCTATCCCACGCTCTCCACTGCTTGCCGTACACAGGTCCGAGATCACCATGCTCCTTCGCAAACTCTTCATCCGCTAAAATCTTCTCTTTAAATGAAGCGAGCTCCGCTTTATACGTAACCGCGAATTCTTCATCTTTTAGTACACGACGACCAAAATCCGTCATATCCGGTCCTGTATACGCTTCACTTTTCACATACCGCTCAAATGCCCATTCATCCCAAATACCGTTACGTTCCTGAATCAATGTGCGGATATTCGTATCACCTTTTATAAACCATAGTAATTCCGAGACAATCAGACGAAACGCCGTCTTTTTTGTCGTTAATAAAGGAAACCCTTGCGCTAAATCAAAACGCATCTGATAGCCGAAGACACTGTATGTCCCCGTACCCGTACGATCTCCCTTTTTTGTTCCTGTATCCAGAATATGTTGACATAGATCCAAATATTGCTTCATGCTTCAAGCTCCCTCATAAGAAATTACACTCATTATAACATTAAGACAACAAAACACACCACGAAAGGGCTGATTACGAAAGCCATTTGTGTGGTGTGTTTTTAGTCCAGTATTCACTGCTCGTCGTATAGATATATATCTTTCACATACTACCTTTGCTATAGCGTTTAGTATACACAAAATTCTTCTACTCTTAGTAGGATCAAGTCGCATTCGGTAAATTTACAATGAATGATTGAAAAATCTTTTCAGACTTGAGTATTGCATGGTCATCATTTTTTTATTGGAGTATGTATTGGTTGCATGAAAATCTCTCTTTACGGACACACTGGTTATGAAAAGGTTATAAGGAGGAAAATACATGAAAAAAACAAGTTTGTTACTGATTGTTCTTTCAGCTGCACTGGTCGTTATGGGTTGCGGAACAAAAAAGGATAACACAGCACACGTTGATGAAAATACTATTACGAATGAAACATCGAATGGTACTGCTGACGAAAAAGTTTCCATCCCTAGTACCCATGATACCAAGGTAGAGACTGCTGATGAAGCCGCAGACAAAATTACTGAACTGACAGATGTAGATAGTGCCACTGTACTAGTTACTGATCATAACGCTTATGTTGCGGTTGTCTTAAAAGATACAACAATGAAAGAAGCGACAAAAGAGCTGGAGGATAAAATCGCAGAAGAGGTTCGTTCTTCTAATTCGGCTATTGAAAATGTCTACGTTTCCCTTAATCCAGACTTCGTAGAAAGAATGACCGGTTATAAGGAGAAGGTCAACGCAGGCGAGCCAGTAGAAGGATTCTTTGATGAGTTTTCAGAAGCAATGAAACGCGTATTCCCTGATGCACGTTAACATCTCAGTGTTACTCAAAAGGACTTAACTCTTCTTACTGATTTTTAATGCCATCTATGAAATCAGCTGAAAAATATCTCTAGTAGTAGAGAAAAAGCGATCTGTCCTTAAGGATAGGTCGCTCTTCTCCTATATACACATTTTATAAATTGCGTCTTATCGACGTTTTCATTACGCCTAGTTGCTTCTTATTTTAATTCTTCTCCCAATAACAGTGCAATCACGTTCAGTCGCGCAATCTCCTCTTGATCCTTCACGAGCAAACCAACGCTTCGCTTATTCGTTCTCAACTCCCTAATTGGCAGGCCGTTTCTCTTCAATTACCGAATGTGTAGTTGTCTTTAATGAACTATCTTTACACAACATATAAAATCAACCAGACCACTATACAAACAAAAAACCGCATAAAACCAAATTCTCACAAACTTGGTTTCACACGGTTTTTACTCAATTCAGTTTTCTCTAAACAAAACTTTAACGTCTTACGAAAGCCATTTCGGCGGAGTGTTCTTCGACCAATAAATATCCCCAACTGAGTGATGCGCGACAAATCCATCATCCGCTGTGTGGTAATGGAAATTATAGAAGTAGCCGTCACTTGGGCGTTTTTCGGTACGAACGTGGAACTTTATCAGGTCCTGGTTCGCTGTTTTGTCGTAAACGTGGAAGATCTTTTCCGCATAATCACCTGAAGGCTGCTCGGTGATGGCCAGACGGCGATCCGTTGCATTATGTACGGTCGTTTGGATCACGGCTTCGATTCGCGGGAAAATCTCCTGATCGAATTCGTTCTGGATTACGGGGCCGATACGCTGTCCGAATTTTTCATACGTTAATAGACGCGCGTGTGCGACCAATTGTTGTTCTCTAGTGTAGCTGTCTAGTGTCAGTAAGTCATCTCGATTGTCTTGCAGTTCAAGGGAATACTCCATGCCTTCTGCGTGGGTTCCAGATTCATTTGGTTCATTCTTATCCGTAAAGTTTGTCCAAATTTCATGATTGGGTGTAATGACGCCCAATGTCAACACGGCGACAGATGCGATCATCAGCCGCTGTAACCATTGCTTCATTTCCATCACTCCTTCAACATTCCGTCATACATCTACATAACTCATACGAAAAGCGTCACAAAAGGTTTCATCTTTTACTATTTCATTGTACAATAAAGTCAAACTTCAATCATCAATATTCACAAAATGTTCTCTGATTGCAAGTTAAGCGGATTTCAATCAAACGCGCTACATAAAAGGAGGTCGCCACAATGGATGTTAACTTATTATTAGGAATTGGTATGCTTGTATTGACTTTGTACTTGAGCTCCCTGAATTTCACACATTAATTAATAGTGAAGAACGCAAAAAAGACTATGGACAGAACCTGGAATGTGATCAGGTTTGTTCATAGTCTTTTTTGTGTAGCTTTACGTAATATATCATTTTCTCTTCTCCAACACGCCATAATGCACTTTCGTGTATGGACGAATCTGCTGTATGAAGCCGAAGCGTTTGAACATCGGTGACTGATAGTGGTCTTTCAATACGACGCGGCGTCTGCATACGCGCAACGCTTCTTCTACCCATTCTTCCGTTACGCTATCAGTCACACCAATTTCTCGCAGCACTTCAAAATTGGAAGATTCCTCAATCGGTGTTGTGAACATCGGGTCGAGAAAGATGATGTCACGTGAGTTGGATTCGCAAGTTTTCAAGAACTCTATAGCTTCCGAATGAATCACTTCGACTCGTTGCATCGCTTCTTGTAGCAGCGGAAAGTCGATCAGGAAATTATGCAAACCGACTTTTGTTAGGAACGCGACGATTGGATCCGCTTCAATTCCTTCTACCGATCCTAGCTCTCCGACGGTGCTAGATGCGATGATTGCGTCCGAGCCAAGTCCGAGTGTGCAATCTAGGAACGAGTCGCCAGGTTGAAGAACAGCTGCCGCCACGAGTGGATCGGTTTCGCCTTTTAGTATGCGTTTCAAACGATAAGTGGCAGAGTTCGGATGAAAGAAGAACGGTTCGGTGCTGCCTCTTGTATAAAACGAATAGCGGTCCTTCCCCGCCACTAAGACATCTGCTTGATAGACGTCTTGTAGTTTAGGGATGGACCGCTTATTACGTTCGACGACAGGCGCCTGTAACGACTCCGCTGCTTTTTGCATAAGTGCAGTGGAGTGTTCATCAGGACGTCCTGCTGTCGTAATGATCACGTTCACTGAGCAACGACTTTCGTTAAGACGTCAACAAGGTGATCTTTAATATGTTCTTTCGGGAAGTTCTCGATTTGTTCGCGTGGAATGAAATACACGACTTTGCCTTGATCCCAAATAGCAATCGAAGGTGAACTTGGAGGAATCTCTGGGAAGTATGAGCGGAATGTTTCCGTCGCTTCTTTATCTTGCCCTGCGAATACCGTAAATAGATGATCCGGTTTCACTTCTGCCACTGCTTCGCGTACAGCCGGACGTGCTAGACCTGCCGCACAACCGCATACCGAGTTGATCATGATAATTGCTGAACCTTCAAGGCCCTTTAAAGTATCATCGACTTCTTCAGCCGTTGTTAGTTCTGTAAATCCTGCAGTAGTTAGTTCTTCGCGCATCGGTGTAACAATTCCGCGCATGTACTCATCATATGCGTTCATTTAAATATCTCCGCCCTCTCTTATGGTTACGTGTTTTATGTCGTACTATTTTTAATAGTAAAGGATAGAGGAAATTATTTCACGTGATTGGGTTGGCGGGAAGTGGAATATTGTATGTGGAGGCGCAAAATGCATAGCTAGCTTTACGATAGCTTTCAGAGATTCATTTCCTTTTTAATCTCTTTCACTCGTTCGATCGTTAACCCTGTTCCCTCCGCCACAGCTTTTTCATCCATTTTCATTTTTAATAGTCTACGAGCCGTTTGTTCTACACCTTGTTTTATCCATTGATCTTTCTTAGCCTCTAGTTTCAAATTAGCCGCTTCTTCTCTCAACTTCGCTTCATTAATAAAAGCTTCTTCATCTAAAACCTCTTTTAAACGCGCATTATACGCTAATAATCCTTGTGAATCGCGACTCATGTCAACCCAGCTGGTGAACGCGTCTTGTAGATGCTCATCCTTCATCGCAATCGCCTCCAGTTCTTTGTATATGTCTTTATATACATTTCTCTTACCTCTTACAATATAGTTTAACATTTTTCATTCAAACTATTCACTATATGAATACCCATTCATTTATGATAAAGTAAACTTACAATTCTATGAAATTCAGAAGGGGTGTAGGATATGGGGAAATTAGTAGATAAAATCGCAGTCGTAACAGGCGCAGCACAAGGAATCGGAGAGAAAATAGCAGAGCGTTTACTCGATGACGGAGCAATAGTAATTATTTTGGATGTCAATTTTGAAAAGCTGGAACGAACCGCTTCCGCGTTGGACGCTTCAGGTGATAAGGTCCACCCTATGAAGTGTAATGTAGCCGATCCAGAAGATGTGGCGACAACATTTTCTGCTATTTATGAAAAGTTCAGTCAAGTGGATATTCTAGTGAATAATGCAGGGATTACGAGAGACTCATTCTTCCATAAAATGACGGCCGAACAATGGCACTCTGTACTCGACGTCAATCTCAGCAGCATGTTCTACACGTGCCAAGCGGTCATTCCACAAATGCGTGCACAGCAATATGGAAAAATTGTCAATGTGTCCTCTTCTTCGAGTTGGGGCAATATGGGACAGGCGAATTACAGTGCGTCAAAAGCTGGAGTGCTTGGTTTAACGAGGACGTTAGCCAAGGAAAATGGCAGTAAGCAGATTACGGTAAATGCCATTGCGCCAGGGCAGATCAATACAGATATGACGAAGGACTTGCCAGAAGACGTTAAGAGAATGGCAACACTGTTAACGCCGGCGGGTCGTATGGGAGATCCTGCGGAAGTGGCATCCGTTGTTTCCTTCTTGACTTCCGATGATTCGAGTTTTGTCAATGGTGAGTGTATTAGCGTCAGTGGCGGATTTTTGATGGTTTGATGAACCGCAATTTTATCGGAATATGATTCACAATAATATCTATGTAGAAAATCGTAAACGTCATACCATCCTCTACGATACGTGAACCATTTTTCTCAATGAAATTCCGTTCTTTACTCATTTCTTTCAATTCCAGAATCGCCAAATAATGTATTGCATACATTATTTTCAAGTAAGCAAGTGAAAAGTTTTACAGGAAAATTTACTATGAAGAACCTTATTCGTTACTTTTAGTTAATGATCTAATTGAAATGACGTATAACACGAACGTCAACGAGATTGTAGCTAGGTAGTAATACCAATTGTCAAATCGCAATAACTTGGTGATAAAACCACCGACGAGCATGGATACACCTGCTCCTGCGATGAATCGGCTTACGTTAGAACGTAGTAGTTTGGTAGTGAATTCATGAAATAAAAAGCCAACGACGGCGCTGATTACAGCAGTAAATATAAGTAAGGAAAAGAACGGTAAATAGTAAAACATAAAATCATCTCCCTTTATTCCAGCTTTTTTGAACCTTATGCTTTTATGGCGATTAATTTATTCTATCATTATTAAGAATTGTCTCAAGAACTACTCATATGGACGAATTAGAATCAATATAAAAAAGCATCTAAATGAAATATTCCATGTTTACAAAACACGGTAGTTTCTCATTCAGATGCTCATTTTTCATTTCTTTATAAAGCGACTTCTTTCAGTGCTTCCAAATGCTCAGTATCGAAGTGATAGGTTTCATTGCAGAAATGACAATTCGCTTCGGCCTGTCCATCTGTTTGAATCATGTCTTCAATTTCTTCGCTACCTAAGCTGATAATCGCATTAGTGATTCGCTCCATAGAGCATTGACACTGAAATTGAACGGGCATGCTTTCTAACACGGTGACATGTTCCGGACCTAACACGTGCTCAAGTATTTGTTCGGGTGTACTGCCTTCTTCGATCATGGAAGAGAGTGGCGCAATTACTTTCATGCGTTCTTCAATCTTACTCATCACTTCTTCATCTGCGCCTGGCATGAGTTGAATGATGAAGCCACCTGCCGCTTTCACCGTATTATCAGGATTTACTAACACGCCAACTCCGACAGCAGATGCGGTTTGTTCAGATTTAGAAAGATACGATGTATAGTCTTCTCCAATTTCCCCGGAAATGAGTGGGATTTGTCCTACGAAAGGATATGTTAGCCCCACGTCTTTTGAGACCGTTAGCAATCCATTTGTGCCGACTGCCTTTCCGACTTCGTTCAATTCTACGTCGGTTTGGGGATGCGAGACATATCCTCGAACTTCACCTTTGGCGTTCGAATCCACAATAATTGTACCGAGTGGGCCGCCACCGTTAATTTTTACTGATATTTTCTCCTCGCCCTTTAACATAGAGCCTAGAATTAAACCAGCAGTCATTGAACGTCCAAGGGCATCTGCGGCTGTTGGCCAAGCCGCATGTCGTCGCTGTGCTTCCGCTACAGTTGTAGTTGAGTTCACAGCGTACGCGCGCACTTGATTTTGATAAGCTACCGCTTTTACCAAATAATCATTCATTCTATACACCCTTTCTATAGCCCTACACGTTTAGTTTAGCTTTGTTTCACGTAATTTTTCGGGTGTGACATCATTTCCAAGCGGATCGATGACGGTTAAACCTGAAAATGTGCCCATGACTTGCCCACGGATTTCACGTAAGTAATCTTGACGCAATACTGTCTGCTCCACTACTTCAGCATTTGTTAAGCCTTCTTCACGCTGTTTTTTAGCTAATTCATTAATACGACCTAATTGATTAATCATGTAAATCCCTCATTTTCATTTATTTTTTATTATGTGCACTAAAATGTGGTACGACAAATTCTTGCAGCTCTTGTATCACTTCTGTTATCGGACGGTCTTCGTTACGAATTGCCAGAACGACGTGGTTGACTCCGATATCTTGTAGTGCATACAAATAATCGATTAAAAACTGGTGACCCGATGTGAAGCCAACTTTTATTGGAATCGGTCTAGGCGACGCATTGGGTTTGTCTGATAAATGTATAGTTAGGGGCTGTATGAACGGTTTAAATTCAGTTGTCGCTTGACGCCATAGCTTGATCAACTCTTGTTGGCGATTGGCTTCTTGGGCATAAAACATCCAACCGTCTGTATTCTTAGCTAACCATTCGATCGTTTGTCCGGAATACCCGGTACCTAAAATCGGAATTTTAGATACTAATGGCTTAGGAATCACATCACCTGCTTCGAGTCCAACACGTTCAGACTGGATCGTAGGGAAAGATTCTTTCCATAATGTTTTCATTACGTCTACAGACTCTCTAAACAATTCATCACGTTGATCTCGGTTCACTTTAAATGCTGGGAATTCAATTGGCCGATCGCCAGTGGCAACACCCAGTAATAAGCGCTGGTTAGATATATCATCTAATGAAGCAGCTGATTTCGCCAAGTGAAGTGGGTGCCGCAACGTCGTGACGACACTTGCTGTGCCTAGCGCGATTTTACTTGTATGCGCACTTACAAATGCGAGAAGTTGAAATGGATCATGCTTGACGCCATTATCTCCAAAGTTCGGATCGTAAAGAGGCGAATCTCTGACATACAATGCCGCAAATCCCGCATCTTCAGCTTGCTTGGCCAGCTTCATTTGTTCGGCTAGATCCAGTGGCATATGATAATCAACAGCAAGATCCATAGGGAATGTAATGCCCAATGTTAATGTATTTTCTTTAAATGTGCGCACGAAGCCTTGATGCGATTGAAATGATTTCATCGTAATTCCACCTAACGGACAATCCTATTGATGTTCACACCATTTTTACCTTCAGCCATTCTTGCAGTGCTTGTACTTTCGGATTATAGTCTTTATTTATTCCCTCATAGAGTGACGCAACCGTTTCGCGTTTTAGAATAGATTTCCACGAATTTTCGGCTTCTGTCATTAAAGCGATTAATGCACAGTCACGATCTTCTTCTATATTAAGCATGTCATGGAAAACGCCGCTTGGAGAATAAAGTGATTGTTTGCCTTCAATCGCTAGATAAATATCATATACACAAATCTCTTCAGGCTTTTTATTTAACTTAAATCCACCCTTCACTCCAGGAACAGATGTGATCAAGTCCGCGCTGACTAATTTCCGCAATATTTTCTGCGTATATGTTGGCGATGCATGAAGTTGCTGACTAATTGCTTCACCTGGTAACACTGCTCTATCTGGCAGCAAATTCAGGATGAGAATGGCATATAAGGATTGTTCCACTCCGGTTTTCATTTGCATTCCATCATCCCCTTTCATGAGTATATATTCGCGATAAGTCAATTTATTCCTAACGTAGATAATGTTTATCCTTATTAGATTAACAGGCATTTCATAAAAAGTACAGTAATCTACTTTGCGATTGCTTTTAGATGGGAGTCGTGTACTTACGGTGTTACAAAATCGACTCTGTAATTTCTCTTATTCTAAAAAAAGACTATCCAACCTAATCAGGCTCGGATAGTCTTTTATTATTCTTTTATTATGTTCCAACATATACAGTACATCATTTTACATAACGAGTAATCAGTTCCCTCGTTACATTAAAACGCGGCTCTGAATTGTTTCCGTCGACTTCTTCCACTCCAATCAAAACAGTAATCACACGCTGTCCATTGAAGATTCCACTTCCTGTAAAACAAGAACCTGCCGCATCGGTATACCCCGTCTTCAATCCATCAATGCCATCCATCTGCATGCGCATACCCGGTAACAGTAAATTTGTATTCCACATCTTCATTCCGTCTCTAGACATGAAGTGCGTCATGCGGGTGAATTCGAGTACTTCAGGATGCTTTTTAATAAGCCGATCTGCCATGATTGCCATTTCGTGAGCTGACGCTAAGTTGTTCTTGTTCTCGCCTCTACCGAGATAAGTGCCATCCAAACCATGTGGATTGAAGAAAACCGTTTTCTTTAATCTAAAGGCGCGTGCTTGTTCATTCATGATCGCAACGAAATTTTCTTCCGTTCCTGCCACGATCTCAGCCAACGCAAGAGCTGCATCATTTGCTGAAATGACGGTCATCGCAGTAAAAAGTTCACGTACTGTATAGTTTTCATTTGCTTTCATCCCTAGTTTAGAAGCGCTCGCAAACTGTGCCATATCTAGCACAGTGGCACTTGGTTGATAAGTGGTTTCCCAGGAGATCGTCCCATTCTTAATCGTATTCAAGACAATATATTGCGTCATTAACTTGGTCATGCTTGCGATCGGTAAAGGTTTTTTACTATTTTTTTCATATAACACTTCACCTGTCTCTGCGTTTAAAAGAATCATAGCTTTGGAAGTGGCGCTCCAATTGTCATCTATTATTTGTACGTCGTTCCATTGCGTGACGACTGCATAGATTCCTAAACAGATGAGTAGGACCAATATCAGCTTCTTCATGTATACACCTGCCTATGCTATTCATTATGAAGTAGATGTCTGAAGTTTAATAGTGGTAATTTCTTAAGAATGAATGAAGATGATTAAAAAATATCTACGTTGACAGGTAACAAGTCTTTTTTCGCAGTTTCTCCAGTTTAGTATACAAAACTTAATCCTTAAAGCTTTTTAAGATACATCCTATTCTGTTTGAATCATAAAAATTCAGTTGAACTAGCATTTTTATGGGCACAATAGCTAATAAAAAGAGCTACTGGAGTGAGTCACAATCATGAAAACAAGTTGGAATATATTTAAATTGGATTTGAAACACATCGGTAAAAACTGGGTTGCCGCCCTTTTGATTGGCGGACTGACCATTTTACCATCTTTATATGCTTGGCTAAATATATACGCAACATGGGATCCTTATGGCCACACTGACCAATTGCCTGTGGCGATTGTCAATGAAGATGAAGGCGCGATGGTACGTGACAAACATATTAATGTCGGTGAAGAATTGATCAAAACGTTACAAAATAATAAAGAGATGGATTGGTCGTTCACCACAAGCCAAGAAGCGATGGACGGTGTAGAATATGGTGACTATTTTGCGGCGATTTTTATTCCAAAAGACTTCTCCAGCAAATTGGCGACAGTCACTTCAGGAGAGCCTGAAAAAGCAGAAATTCATTACTTCGTCAATGAAAAGTTGAATTCTATCGCACCAAAAATCACAGAAAAAGGCGCTTCTGTCATTGTCGACAAAGTAAGCCGCCGCTTTATTTCTACTGTGAATGGCGTAGTACTCGATTTATTTAATGAACTGGGAATAGAAATCGAGAAGGATTTACCTGACATTCAGAAATTCGAACAATATATTTTTGACATTCAGAAGCAATTACCTACGATTCATCAGACGCTAGAAGGAATCGTGACGGATGCGAACTCTGCGCAGCACATCATCAACAAAGCGCAACAGCTACTGCCTGAGGCGAAACGCACTACGAATTCAGGACTAAAAACGATAAACGATACGATCGATCAGCTGACAACAGCGCAGAATCGACTAGAAGCGGCTGCACCGCGTATTAGAACAGATTTGGAGAAAATAGTTGCTATTACGAATGAAACGAACGATTTCCTCAAACAAATTCAGCAATTATCACCTGACTTTACTGAATGGAATCGTGCGAAACAAGCAGTGGACGATCGCGTAACAGGCAGTATGGAAAAACTAGAAGGCCTTGAGCAAGACCTTCTGAATATAAAGAATGTAGCTGAACAATTGAATGGTGAACAATCGGCTGCAACAGACGCCGCTCTACTTAAAATCGATAATCTAAAGAATTTGCTAAATGAAATTCAACAACATGCACGCACAATGGACACGCTTGTGCAAGGTGAAGAAGAACAGCTACGCCATAGTCTAAATGACTTGCAAAAGATTGCTGAAAACACAACCATCCAAGGCAGTTCATTCCTAAAAGAATATAGCGACACGATAGAACCTTACATTCGCAAACAAATATCCGGGGCATTGAAAACATTAACTAGTGCAAAAACGCTACTGACAGAAGTACAAGCCTCCATTCCTAAAGTGCAGCAAACATTACTTAGTGCAGATCAACACTTGACGCAAGGTAAACAACAAGTCGAGAACGCGCTAAATCAATACCCATACGTATATGGTAAGGTGAACAAGCTCGCAAATCGCATCAAAGACATTCAAGGCGAAACGGATATTAATGAAATTATTGATTTACTGCGAAATGATCCGCAAGCAGAACGCAGCTTCTTTGAGGAACCAATTCTACTGAAAGAAACGAAGCTATTTCCAATCGAAAACTATGGAACGGGAATGACACCGTTTTATACAGTGCTTTCGATTTGGGTCGGTTGTTTATTGTTAATTTCCTTACTATCCACGGATATTAGCCGGGAAGGTACATTCACATCAAGACAAATTTATGTAGGTCGGTTATTTACTTTCGGTTTAATTGGTTGTATACAGACACTCATCGTGACGATTGGAGATTTGGTGCTACTGGGTGTCACAGTCAAAGAGCCGGTATTATTCATTTTATTTGGTGTTTTGATCAGCGTAGTGTTCATGTCGATCGTCTATACGCTTGTTTCAGTTTTCGGAGATGTTGGTAAAGCAATGGCTATCGTCTTACTCGTGCTGCAGATTGCAGGTTCAGGTGGCACGTATCCGATTATGCTTCTCCCCTCCTTTTTCCAGTGGATCAATCCTTTCTTACCCTTTACGTACGCAATTGATCTGATGAGAGAGGCAGTTGGCGGAATCGTCTGGGCACGTGCTTTAAAAGATATGCTGTTTTTAGCGGTCGTTGGAATAGCCTTAATTAGTTTCGGTGTTTTATTCAAAGAAAAAATGAATAAAGCAAGCGACCATCTTTTGGCGAAATCACGTGAGACCGATTTATTTCACTGAACTGCTATATATAATCTTTTTCAATTTAAACTACTACCACAAGCTTTACCTATTGTTTAAAACTTAGAATCCAGAACCCGAAGATTTACTATGACTTGGTGAACGTTCTGAAGTAGTAGGTCCTGGTGAAGCATATGATTCAACTAAAATTACACGCAGCACAACAAAACCTCCCTACGCTCGTAAGGAGGTTTTATTATAAAACTAGAGACTTCAGCGCGTCTGTAAAATTCTACGCAAATAAAAAGTATCTTGTTGAACATTTTGAATTTCAAAATAAAAGGCTGCGTTATGGTACTCTGCGCTAAGCTTGGAACCGGTCAAATCTCCTACCTTCACGGCATTCTTTCCATCCTTATCCATTCGATAGAAATACTGTCTATAGGTTCCGGTGTTATCGACGAAATACACGTATTTTGTGCCAATGAATAATGCAGTCGTGTCAACAGTAGATATGCGTTGTAAGAAGTCACCGCTATAATTCATTCGGTACAAATATCTGCCATTCATTGTAGAGGTTTGATGAATAACGGAATAAATATACCCATCCCGAACAATTAGTGAATCAATGTTACTTACTTTACTAATGATTGGAACGACTTGTTGAGGAGTAGATATTTTGAATCTGGCAAAACTCATTGAATAGTCATAGGGCTGAGGAACAGTAGGTATCAAGTACGTATAGTAGAGCCAGCCGTTGTGGACCGAGAATTCTTGAATGGTGCCTTCGGATGTATACAGATGCTTATTTCCTTGACCGTTTATATTGATCTCAAAAACATTGCGCCCTGTATGATAATAAATTCTATCGCGATCAATCAAGAAGTTGCTACTGGTCACTTGAGGATATTCCCTAACGAGGGTCCCATCAAAAGAAAACCGCTGCAGCTTATTTACATCATCATTAAATATAACCATCGTGTTTTTATATAATTGGATATTGGTATAGTTTCCTTGCTTGATCAAGCGAAACTTCTTCATATCATTACTGACCTTATATATACCCAGTGTCATATCCTCTAGATGTCCTCTATTTACATAGTAATTGCTTCCGTCTTTAGCAGCAAAACTATTAACGAAATGATTATCTCCTTTTACATCATCTAACGCACTAACTTTTGATGATAGTACATTGGGGAATAGCAAACCGACAAACAGGATGACGACTATTAACCGTATCCAGCGTTTCATTTGAACATCCCTCCGTTATTTTACATTCATTATATCATTATCTGAATAATTAATCTATTATCAAAATACTAAATGAGCTTTGTTTTTCGCAAGTATATTCAGCGTATCAACTATCTGAAAATATGTACTGTATAATTTTAAATAAATTCTACTTATCAAAATAATTATGTTAATATTAATTTAACGAAATTATTAGTCAACTCAGTATTATAGCTAAAAGGGAGGAATTACAATGGCGAACTGGCTTACAAGTTTACAAACAGACACACCGCAAGAAGGTTTTGAACTGGCTATCACATTGGCTAGAAAAGGAGTCGCTTACACACAAACATCTCCGGAAGTAAGGGAAAAACTACGCCCTGAGTATGCAGAAAATGCAGATAGCTTAACTAAGGCATCACATGTGATCGCTGTTCATTTCCAGACGATTTCAGCAGCGAATAATTATTGGAAGTAAAGGTTATGGGGATTGTGTTAAAAAACCACATACTAAAAAAGACGACAATCCATTCGCAATCGAATGAATCGTCGTCTTTTCGTTTTTTGAGAAATCAAAGCGTATAGTGCTCATGATTTTTCATATGCTAATCTGGCTGGTTACTGCTGTTATTCCATATTACCGTTCATTTGTGATTGAGCCTGACGCACTAATCGCTTTGTAATTTCTCCGCCGACGGATCCGTTGGCACGCGATGTGGAGTCTGGTCCAAGGTTTACACCGAATTCATTAGCGATTTCTTCCTTCATTTGGTTGATCGCCTGTTGTACGCCTGGAACTAAAAGTTGGTTTGAGTTGTTGCTGCTGTTGTTGTTTGGCATGTTGTCCACCTCCTTCTGACAATAGAATGAGCATTTTTTAAAATATCATACATCGAGTTTAAAAATGTTTTTAAATTGTTAGCACATTAACAATTTGTCCGAATTACACTTACCTTTCACATGTAGTACAGCTTAAGATGTTTAATTAGTCAGTTATCATTCACAGTGCTGTCATAATTCCACAATAATTAAATTGCGAACCAAAATCCGACATGCTTTTCATTATGCGTTTAATATGATGTAGACGTTGCTTCTTTACTAACTAGATAACTTCTGCATAATTGAAGCGTAATTTATAGTCGGAGGAATAGAAATGAAGAGAAAAATTACTACAGTATTATTGTCATTTAGGATTAAAGTAAAAAGAATGATCATGTATAAGAAAGCAAATCTTTTCGGTTTTACACATCCAAGCGTTGTGAAAAGTAGTCGGAAACTGGATCATTTATTGAACAAAGCGCAAGGGATTTGTTCTTAACTATAGAAGTTAAAGCTTTTGTATCCACAATCATATCCTAACAAAAAGACAGTTCCGAGACTTTTCGGAACTGTCTTTTCCTATTAACTACATACCTTCCCCTTGTCAATTCTTTTTGAAATCGAATAATTTTGCCGGCTATTCGTACCTTATTTTAGATAAATATTACTTATGAAAAAAATATTGTTTGATTATTGCGTGTTCCACCTTCATTAAGGGTATAAGAAGAGTAAAGAGAAATCACGAGTGAGGTGAGTGTAATTGACAAATTTCAATGAAGAGTCCATTAAACGAAAAGCTGAATTACAACCGAATGACTTGAAGAAGGTAGTAGATTACTCCGTATTTTCATTCGACTCTACGGAACATGTAGAAAAGCTGACGAATATTATCGGTCAACAACGGGCACGATCTGTGATGAATTTCGGCTTGCATGTCAATAAACCCGGATATAATCTATATGTCGCAGGGACAGAAGGTGTCGGAAAAACTTCTTTTGTTACTACCGTAGTACAGGACTTTTCAAAAAAAGAAGCTAAACTTTTTGATTGGTGTTATGTCAATAACTTCGAGGATGAGTACAAACCTAAAGTATTGAAGCTTCCTGTCGGATTAGGCAATCAACTCAAAAAATCGATGGAGCAGCTATTAAATGATTTAAAAGTAGATATTCCGAATGCGTTTAGTGAAAACAATCGACAAAAAAATCGTACATCCATCATCCAGAAATATAAAGAAAAAGTGGACCAAGTATATAAACAAACAAATGAAATAGCTACAGAGAATGGATTTATACTGAAACAAAGTGACTCAACAGTCGCTACCATTCCGATGGGCGAAGATGGACAACCAATAACCGAAGAAGCCTACGGCGCTTTAGATGATCAACAACGGGCTGCTATTGAAGAAAACTCTGCCAAACTACAGGAAATCATATTGGAAGCGACGAAAACTATACTCCATTTCGAGCAGGAGTTGAAGAAATCATTAACAGGATTTGACCATCAGACGGCCATTACGACAATCGATTTTCACATTGATGAGCTAAAAAAAGACTATAAAGACTGTCCAGAAGTCGTTCGTTATTTAAAAACCGTCAGAAAAGATTTAGCGAATAATTTCCAAGTGTTCCTGCCGAATCCAACGAAAAAAGATGAAAAGCAGTTAGGTAATCTGTTTAAAGACGAAAACCAAGCACTTAATAAGTATACAATCAACGTACTCGTTGATAATAGCGATACTACAGGTATGCCCGTAATAACAGCTGATAACCCTACTTTTTATAATCTGATCGGTAAAGTAGAATATGAAAACCGAATGGGTGTCATGAGCACTGATTTCACGAAGATAAAACCTGGCTACTTACATGACGCAAATGGCGGATATCTTCTCATTCAAGCGAAAGATATTTTTTCAAAGAGCCAAGCATGGGAAGGTTTAAAAAGAGCATTATTAATTCATAAACTTCAAATTGAAAATATAGGCGAGCATGCTAGTATAATTGCGACAGCATCGGTAAACCCAGATCCCATTCCACTCGATGTAAAAATTATTATCATTGGCAATATGAATATTTATCAAGCCCTTTATCAACACGATGAAGATTTCCGTAAATTATTTAAGATACGCGTAGATTTTGATGTAGAAATGAAATACAACCAAGAGAATATTGCAGGATTGATTAGCTTTATTCACACGCATTGTAAAAAGCACGGACTGCGACATTTTGACCCTTCCGCTGTCGCAAAGATTATAGAATACAGCTCACGTATTGCGGGTGATCAACGCAAATTATCCACACGATTTAATCTGCAAGTCGAATTGATTTACGAGGCGGATGCATGGGCCAGCATAATGGGAGATGACCTAGTTTCCGAAAAGCATATTGAAAAGGCAATTGAAGAAAAAAGATATCGCTCCAATTTATATGAGGAAAAGATTCAAGCGAGCATCGATGAAGGGAGTATTCTAATTGATACGGACGGAGGGAAAATTGGACAAGTGAATGGCTTGGCTGTTTACAACTTAGGTCAATACCAATTCGGCAAACCTTCACGTATTACGGCTACCACTTTTATGGGCAAAAAAGGCTTTGTCAATATTGAAAGGGAAAGCCAGTTGAGTGGCAATACGCATAATAAAGGTGTCTATATATTAGGTGGCTATTTAGGACAAAAGTTTGCACAAAAGTATCCATTAGTATTGACTGCACACATCGCGTTTGAACAGTCTTATGGCGGCGTAGATGGAGATAGCGCTTCAAGTACAGAGCTTTATGCGATTTTGTCTAGCCTAGCAGAAATTCCAATCGATCAAGGATTGGCTGTAACCGGCTCCGTCAATCAAAATGGCGAAATCCAACCAATAGGTGGCGTGAATGAAAAAGTAGAAGGCTTTTATAATGTATGTAAAAATAGAGGACTTACAGGCAAGCAAGGCGTACTCATCCCTCACCAAAACGTGAAGAACTTAATGCTAAATGATGAAATCATTGAATCTGTACGTGAAGGACAATTCCATATTTATAAAGTGCGAACGATTGAAGAAGGAATAGAAATTTTAACCGGTATTGCGGCTGGACAACCGAATGAACTTGGAGAGTATGATGAAGATACGGTCTATGGCAAGGTATCCGAGAAATTACGGATGTTTATGGAATTTGCGAAGGAACAAGAGAAATAAAAACATGCCTGTGGAACCCATTCATAAAAATGTGTTCTACAGGCGTTTTAATTTTACGTAGAGACATGTTGACAATTCATTTATTATGTAAAATGGAAAACGATATGTATTTAATGCCGTGGAGCGAACAATATGATGGCAACCCCTATTACGCATATGCCAGCACCTATCCAATCATATAAATCCGGCACTTTTTTATCCACTCCCCATCCCCATAAAACGGATAGGACTATAAAGACACCGCCATATGCAGCATATACTCTCCCGAATGACGGGAAATGCTGAAACGTAGCGACCACACCATATAGTGCTAGAATAATTCCTCCACCTATTCCCCAGTAAAAAGGTCTGCCTTCTCTTAACCACAACCAAATTAAATAGCCTCCGCCAATCTCAGCCAACCCCGCTACTATAAATAAAATTACAGCGTAGAAAATTTACATCACGTCCTAAAATATACTAGAGTACTTGTTCTATGCACTAAGACTTCATAAAATTATGACCTAAAACACGTACTTCTTATTATATTGATGTTGAATGAAAGATTACAAGCTGTTCTGACAAAACATATCAGGTAAAAGACATTATATACTGATCCGACAGTCTGATTAATCAGTCAACCGTAATAAATCACCAAATGAATCCAACGTATTTACAGCCAGCTTACATTCTTGAGTCATTTCGATTACATTTCATTTTTTCTGATCGATTGGTTGTACAATATAGACATGCGTTAGTTTTCTTGAGGAGCTTGATTATGAAGAATAAACGTTTATCTTGGGTAGATGTCACCAAAGGTTTTTTAATGATCCTTGTCGTAATCGGTCATTTTCCAGGTGAGCTTGATTTCCCTCTCGTTAAATATATCTATTGGTTTCACATGCCCGCCTTCTTTATTTTAAGCGGCTTATTTTTTAAGCCTGTAATTGAAAAAGGCTTAATAAAACCCACAATTCACAAGCGATTTATGCAGTTGATTGTTCCGTATTTATTTTTCTTAGTGAGTATAACGTTTATTCGCTACGGGATAGAGATCGGTTCGGGCAACTTAGATTTATCATGGTATGTACATGACATCTGGACACTTGTGGTCGGCGGTCGTTTTGTGCGTGGTGCGTACGGTGTCTTCTGGTTCGTTACAACCCTTTTCTTCACGTATTTATTCTTCTTATGGATGACTAAATATTTTAATCGAACAAAGCAAATCATTATTTTGGCGATCTTCTATACGATTGCACACTTCGAAAGTTTATTTGCGATGCATGTAATTGGAGGAGCACCTTCTACTGCGTCTCAAACGATCCCAATGATTTGGAATATCGATGTGGCATTAATGGCCGTTGTGTACTTTTCACTTGGATATTATATGAAAAGCTTTTGGATGAACGTGACGAAGAAATGGTTGATCGCAGGAGTATTCGTCAGTGGCGCGGCGATCATACTCGATAATAGTCAAATTATTGATTATCACTTGAGTATGAAATTTTTACGTTACGATCATTTTATTCTAGACTTGGTTATTCCGCTTTCATTCACTTTGGTGTTAGTTGGCGTGTTCCAACAAGCCGCTGCTTACCTTTCGTTAAATTGGCTACAAAAAATCGAAAAACACTCGTTAACGATTATGTATTTACACATCTTTACGGATATCTTGTTAAATGATTACTTCACCTATGGGATTATCGGATTCACAGCATTCGGTTTATTCGTACCCATCGTATTTTCTATCGTCATTCAAAAGTTCCTACCACATGGAAAGCTGTTCCTTGGTGGATTTACACAGAAAAAGACTACTGCGAATCAAGTTATAACTTAAAAAGTACCTGTGCACATAACTCTGGTGAGTATTGTGCACAGGTACTTTTATGTTGTTTCAAAAAAACTCATAGTTTACATCTTCATTATGTTTAAGTTCGTTTATTTTCCCCGAAACAAATTCCCACTTAATCCAAAAATTTTTAAGTCGTTCTCTTCCTGCTGCATTGAGAGTATAAAATTTTCTTGGTGGTCCAATAACAGATGGTTTTTTCTCGATCATCACTAAATGGTTTTTCTCGAGTCTCGCAGTAATCGTATAGACTGTGCCTTCTACTATATCGGTGAATCCAAGTTCTCGCAGCTGTTGAGTGATTTCGTAGCCGTATGTTTCCCCTCGATTGATGATTTCCAAGACACAGCCTTCAAGCACACCTTTCAACATTTCAGTAATATTCTCCATAACTTCCTCCTACGAAATTTCATGAATAACTTGTAAAACCACATTAATTTTTCAGTTTTGAAACAGTACTATGTATAACTGCTTACCGGTACGTTGTATTACTTAATTATAGTATACTGTAATACTATCTACTTGTATATAGCAATACAGACTAATGGTATATAGTTATACGTACTTTTGGTATATAGTAATAGATACTACTTATATATATCAACGCTTCCATTCGGTAAATAGTGTTACTTATTAGTTTGCGCAAGATTAAAAAGTACCTGAATACGAAACTAACATGAATGTTTACTCACTCATTTTTGTTCGTAGACAAGTACGTTTTTATTTACTAATACTCCTTATTCTTTCACTACTTCTAACGTAACCGCCACGATCTCGGGACGATTGAACATCCGTAACGGGATGATACTGTTACCAAGCCCTCTGCTTACGATCATTTGTGTTTGATCCAGTTCGTGTCTTCCTGCCGTATATTCTGGTAGAAATCCCTGATTGGGCGCTACAACTCCACCTATAAATGGAAGCCTAACTTGCCCTCCGTGCGCATGACCTGCAAACACCAGATCCAAATCGAACGTCGCGTAGAGTGACAGTAACTCTGGACGATGCGTCAATAAGATAGTGAAAGGATCTTCTTCCATTCCTTCTAACGAGTGAATAAGGTCTTTCTTTGCGATTTCTCGTTCTGCAAAACCTTCACTGTTATGTGCCGGATCATCAATGCCCGCCACGTAAATTTTTTCATTCTTCTTTTCTACTATCGCATGTTCATTTCGCAAAACGTGTACACCGGCCGCTTTCAATGATTGTTCTAGCGTATCAAATTTCCCTGACCACCACTCATGGTTTCCTGATACGTAATACACGGGAACAGAAGACGTTAGCTCTTTCATTAATTGTAAGCTCGATCGATCTCCTGCTCTTTTACTGTCAATAAGATCGCCGGTAAAGACGACGATATCAGGTTGAAGCTTATTGATTTTCCGCACTAATCGCTGCTGATTATGTCCGAAGCTTTTATTGTGAAGGTCAGACAAATGAACAATCTTGAATTGATCAAAATTGGCAGGAAGATACTCTGAGCGAATGACGGTTTGGGAAATTGTGATGGAATTATTTTGAAACCAAATAAAACTCATTATGGTTAAAAGTAATATCAATGCAGACAGAAGTCTCTTTTTCACTATCAAATCAGTCCAATTCTATTGGGAGTATTTTAAAGTTGATCTATTTACTTTTTTCTTTGCTGTTGATGAGTAAACCATATCCAAAGAATACGACCAATCCACTCCAGAAAATTAAAGTTGGAGAGAGAAACATTTGTTCTATAAATAAATAACAGAAATAGTTAATAGCTGTGAGAAGCATATAGGTAATAAAACCTGCTTCAGCAGCGCGCTTACTGTTTACCGATTCTTGTTTATTCATCCGTTTAAAAAACATCATCTATTCACTCCATTTTTCTGTTATTCTACTATTTTACTAGTATACAATGAAAGGTTTCACATAGCCCCCAAAACCCTAAACTGTACATTCTTAGCCGAAACACGGGTCTAACATCAACAAAAAAGCCCCCAACCAATTCGTCAGAGGCTTTCGTTTATTTGAGCTTTTATCCGACTACCTAACACGGAGTCAAATAACTGCTTGGAATACGAATGCGAAAAGTGGAATTCTCCATTTGTTTTCGTACTCTCGTCTATGATTTCCCCATCTTTCATCACATACACGCGATTACACATATACATAACGGCTTGTAGGTCGTGCGCGATAAATAATATTGTCATTCTCATTTCACGGTTTAGTTCTAGAAGTAAATCAATGATTTCTTTTTGAATTAACCGATCCAAGTTCGATACAATTTCATCACAAATCAATAACTTCGGTTCAACTAATAGTGATCGAAGCAAGTTGACACGTTGACGTTCACCGCCACTTAATTCTGATGGGTAACGTTGTAAATGTGATTCTGATAGTTTTACTCGCGTGAGCATGTGCCGAATATGTGCTTCACGATCACCCTTCATCGTACGAAGAGGTTCGAGCAATATTTCACGGACTGTCCACGAAGGGTTCAACGCAGCACTTGCATTTTGAAAAATTAATTGACTGGCTTCGTAAAATGATTTTCTGTTTTTACGGGTAACGGTTTGACCATTGAATAAAATTGAGCCGGATTCTATTGATTCGAGCTGCATCACGACACGCGCAAGCGTACTTTTTCCACTCCCACTCTCCCCAACGAGTCCTACAATCTCACCTGTATTCACAGACAAATGAACACTGTCCAACGCTTTCTTCGTCTCAACTCTATGGCGATAGCTCTTCGACACGTTCACTAATTCTAACATCGATCATCCACTCCTCTAAAAACGACTCGCAAGCAATCGCTTCGTATACGCATGAACAGGTTGCGCGAAAACAGCTTCTACCGTCCCTGTTTCCACTACTTGTCCTCGCTGCATTACGGCCATCGCATGGGCTGCTTCAGCGACTATGTCGAGGTCATGTGTAATGAGAAGAATAGTCGTCCCACGTTCTTCATTTAAATTAGTCACTAATTCAATGAATTCTTTCTGCAGCACCATATCGAGTGCAGAAGTAGGTTCGTCCGCTATGAGTAACGCAGGTTCCACATAAAACGCGCAGGCAATCATGCATCTTTGTAACATGCCCCCCGATAATTCAAATGGGTATTGTTCGACAATATCTAAAGAGAGTCCTAAACTTTCTAGAATTACATGCATTTTCGTAACATATACATCTTTTGAATCGCCTACACGACCACCAGAAAATGCATACAGTTGATTTCCCATTTTGACAGACGGATTAAAACTGTTTGCTGCGTCCTGAAAAATAGTGAAAATATCTTTCTTTCGTATGCGTTCCATTACCTGAGCCGGCTCACTCAGTAAATTTCGACCGTCATACAAGACATTCCCACTTACCTTCGCATTCGCTGGCAACAGTCCTAGCATGGCAGAAACTGTCATACTCTTCCCACTACCACTCTCACCGATTAATGAAGTGATTTTACCACGCGGAATCGTAAATTCTACACGGTCTATAATTGGTTGATCATTTATTTGTATAGATAGATCGCTAACACTAATCATTCACTCGCCTCCGCTCTGGGTCTTTCCATGCCTCTCCGATAAAATTGATTGAAAGAATGGTCAAGAAAATCATAATTCCCGGAAACAATGCGATCCACCAAGCGCCAATTAAAATATCATTTTGCGCGTAATATAACATATTGCCCCAGGATGGAATCGCAGGAGGAATACCGATTCCTAGAAAACTGAGCGATACTTCCGTAAAAATAGCTGCTGCGAAGTTGAAGAGCGTAATGACGAAAATAGCAGGTACGCTATTGCGTAGTAAATGGCCCCACAGTATTTTCCATACAGGCGTCCCAAACATAGTAGCCATTTTCACAAACTCCGCTTCTTTTAGTCGAATGAATTCTGAACGTACAATTCTCGCTGTAACAAGCCAGCCCGTCAATCCGATGATGAGCGCCATGCCCCACATGCCGCCTTGCATAAACACTTGAAACGCCAAAATAATGACAAGTGAAGGAATTGTGATCAATGCTTCTAACAAGCGCATCATCACAGTATCAATTACACCGCCAAAATAGCCACTAATCCCACCGTACACAATTCCGATGATCAACGATAAAATAACCGAACCGCCGGCAACCGCTAGCGTGACTCTCCCACCTTCAAGTAAGCGAGTAAACACATCACGACCCAAATGATCCGTACCTAACCAGTGATCACCACTCGGGGCGCTATACACTTCATCCATATTCATTTCATTGGATCCGAACGGGGCGAGTACACTCGAAAAGACTGTCAAAAAGACAATCAATCCAAGTAAGCTGTACCAAAACCAGAGTGCTTTCCGTGACTTCATTTACCGGACGCCTCCTTTTCGCAACTTCGGATCCATAGCGTACATGACTAAATCCAATATAAATAAACTAATGACAACGATGACGCCCGTAATCATAACGCTTCCCATTAATAAGGGGAAATCTTTTGTGACGACTGCTTTCACGGTCAGGTGCCCCAGTCCAGACCAACCGAAAAGTGATTCAACGATGATGGAACCACCAAAGAACGACGGGATGGTGATAGCGATATAATTTAAGTATGGAATCGCAGCGTTACGCATGATTCCCCTACGAATGATTGCTTCTTTAACACCATTTGCGCGTGCCACTTTCACATAGTATTGTCGATTTTCTTTCTTAATGCCTTCCTGGAGAAAACGCGCATAGATTCCGACATGCGTTAAAATCATTACACTTGCAGGCATGATTAGGTGACGAATCGTATCGCTCAACCCGCCATCTCCACTTACATCACTCGAACCAGAAGAAGGAAGTATACCTAAACTCACTGAAAAGAAGTAGATGAATAAAATCCCCAGCCAAAAAGCAGGGATGGACGACGTCGCAATACTGAATGTGGAAAGTCCTCTATCCCAAATAGAACCTTCCTTCATCCCTGCTACTGTACCGAGCCAGATAGAGCCGGCTATAATGAAAAACATCGTTACACAAAATAACAGTAAAGTATTTGGTAGTCTTTCCATCAAAATAGTAGAAACTGGCCTACCTTCTTTATACGAAGTACCAAAATTCCCTTTTACGGTCTCTCCTAGCCACGCTACATACTGATAAGCAACCGGTTGATCCAATGCGAATGCATGGGTAATTCGCTCTTTTTCAGCTGTTGTGAGCGTCTGTGCATTGCCACCATAAAAAGCGGCAGCGGGATCACCTGGGGCGGCTTGCATAATAAAAAAAGAAAGGAAGCTCACGATGAGGAGGACAATTATCCCCATCGCCATGCGCTTCCCTACCCACTTAGCGGTCATTCCACTTCCACTCCTCCACATTCCAGAGGAAACCGGATCCGTGATGACCCAAAATTC
This sequence comes from Sporosarcina sp. P17b, assembly GCF_002743115.1. Taxonomy (NCBI): domain Bacteria; kingdom Bacillati; phylum Bacillota; class Bacilli; order Caryophanales; family Caryophanaceae; genus Sporosarcina; species Sporosarcina sp. P17b. Next base: position 231,729 of record NZ_PDYP01000005.1, read on the forward strand.
GTTCTTTCACGCCACTGAGATTTTTATTGATCCCATAGACAGCATTTTCATACGCAATAAAGTCAAATGCTGGATCGTTCGCAAGTTCTTCTTGGAACTGCATATAGATCTGTTTACGTTCTTCTGGATCTGTTGTTGTACGTCCTTTCGCAAGCAGTTCATCTACCTTTTCATTCGAATAACTACCATAGTTATACCCTGAGCTCGTTACGCTGGATTCATCCGAATGGAATAAGATGTGCGTGTGGTGATCCGCGTCATACGGACTTCCCCAACCAACCATGAACGCTTCCGTGTCTTCAATCGTAATGGCGCTCCAATCAAGTGCAGCGACTTGTACATCTGCACCTATTTCAGTGAATCCTTCCGCAATATAATTCGCCATGTTCACACGAACGGAATCACTGGCAGGTGTAGTAATCGTAAAGGTTAGTTTTTCTCCATCTTTATAACGGAAACCATCTTTCTCTACTTTCCATCCTGATTCTTCCAGTAATGATTTCGCCTGATCTACGTCGTACGTGTACTTTTCCACTTGATCATTATTGAATTCATGGTTCTGTAGTGGTGAATAGGCGACGGAGCCATGTCCTTTTAAGATTCCTTTGACGATTTGTTCGCGGTCAGTCGCATAACTGAACGCCTTACGTACATTGACATCTTTCCAAAGATCTACATTCATATTAAACAATACGCCACGGTAATCCGCAGATTCTATATCGTAAATCGTTAAATTCTTTTCTTTTTCCAGATTTTCTACTTGCACAGGATCTAGCAAAGCAACATCCACTTCGCCCGACTTTAATTGAAGTGCACGTACGTTGCTATCTGGAATGAACTTGAATATTACTTTTTCAATGGAAGGCTTCGTTCCGAAAAAGTCGCTATACGCTTGTAATGTTAACGCGTTGCCACGATCCCATTTATCGAACATATATGGTCCTGCCCCAATTGGATGGCTATTAAAGTCTGCTGTTCTCATATCGACACCTTCAAATGCATGTGCCGGGAGAATAGGTACCGTTAATTTATCCAATAAAGGGGTGAATGGTTGTTTTAACTTGATTTCCACTTTGTAGTCATCCACTTTCTTAATGGAATCCACTTCTTCAAAATCGGATTTCAAGAACGAGGCCGTTTGATCATCCATAATACTTTCAATCGTGAACACCACATCATCCGCTGTAAGCTCTTCACCGTCATGGAATGTAATGCCTTCTTTTAATGTGAAAGTATACGAGAGTTGATCTTCGGACATGTCGAATGAATCGGCGATATCCGTAATGACTTTATTATTTTCATCAAATTGCATTAAACCGCGAAATAATAAAGCGTCTAAATTTGTTTCCTCCAAAATCGGATTCAACCCTTCGAATTCTTCTTCTGATGCATATACAAGTCGATTTTCTTTCGCTGTATCTGCTTCTTTAACCTCTTCTTTTTTGTTGCATCCTGCGATCGCTACTATAAGTACTAGTAGCACGATCAGCATGTTTTTATTCCTCTTAAGCATAAAAACCTCCTGTTTAAATTATTGCGTGTACTTACTAACTTACCTATTATTCTACTTCGGGGCTAGTTTGTCTCGTATAAAGCTTTATGCTAGTTCAAATCACGTAATTATAAATTGGGCATGATTTTTCTAGCACCTAAAATTAACCAAGTGCTCAGTACAAATGGCATCGTTAACGCAGGAAGCCCGTACGGTAATAACCAAATGCTGACACTTGCACTCAGCGGCACTGTGATACAGGCAGCAAGCACGCCGGTAATAGGGGCATAGCGATTTTCTTTCGTGTTAAACACAGCAGATACCGCGAGAATAGTTAAAATAGCATTATAACCATATAAACCTAGCACGATCTGCGTATGCTCCCCGCCTAATGCAAGTGCTGTGAAGAAAGCGACCGCATTGCCGATGATCGCATAAATACCGAATTTTCTGCTGGCCCAAAAAACCGCAAGAAACAGTAAAATACTAGGGATCGTTTCAATAATGAAAAAGATTTGGCCGATTCCATTGAAAATCACATCAAGCAAATTAATTTCACCTGCTATATGCAATTCCCAATTGGCTAAACTTTGAGGTACTAATTCATCACTCAATGTAATGCTTTTGAATTTATACGATTCCAGCAGTACAAACCAAGTGACTAAGATGAACGGTAACGTTAAAACCGGAATACCTATGTGGCCAATGAAATGCATCAAGGTCGCAGTGAAAATCGCAGCTACTGCAGCGCCGATCAATGCGACAACCCACGCACTCGGACCCGTCAAAAACGATTGTAACGCCAAACCAGTTAACACAGAATTATATCCCATCAATCCTTTACTAACCAACGTTTTGTCCGCACCGCCAACTGTTGCAACCAATGTACCGATCACAGCAGACAAAAACACTATGATTCCAAGTGGTAACGAAGTGATGGTAATAGCCAATAAAATTAGAAGGCCGCTTATTGTATTTTCTATAAATATGATTTGTGATATCCCTTTAATGGAAGCCTTTAGTAAATTAATGAATTCCTCTTTTTTCATCGATTGCCCTCCCAACAGTGTATGATATAGTAACTACCGGAGAGCATCAATCACATTTTCTTGTGAATGAACATAGTGAGATTTACTCATCAAAACATCCAATGATTATTTCATAAAAGTAAATCAATTTGTTTTTGATCATTAATACATGTAAACACACTATGTCCGATTCACTTTCATTTTATAAATGAATTATCCTTTTTCACGAATTAAAGAATGAAGGTATGTTACAGATGAGTTCAATGATTGTCAGCGGCTAGAAATTCAAAACGTCTTTGCTTGATCTAATGCAGGATTGCGGACACAAAAATACTTTGATTGCAGGGGAGGATTATTCTCGTTTTGCGCCCCTAAACTATTCACTTTATATAATTTATCTTGTCTTCTATACTTCCTTTCATACTTGCCCACTGTTCCTTGGTCACACTAAACATCACAGTGTGACGAATTGTACCGTCTACTCGTATCATATGATTGCGAAGAACACCTTCTTTTACAGCTCCAATCCGCTCAATTGCTTGTTGGGAACGAATATTCTCATGATCGGTTTTCAGTTGGACACGATTCAATTGTAATTCCTCAAAACAATAAGTGAACAGCAAATACTTGCACTCCGTATTAACGGAAGTCTGCCAAAACTCAGGATGCAACCACGTGTTTCCGATTTCTAAACGCTTATGCGACAAAACTATATCCATCAATCTAGTTGAACCAATGATTTTGCCCGATTCATTATGAATAATTACGAAAGGATACTCGCTTCCAAGATCTTTTGTACGGAGAGCTGCTTGAATGTATTTCTCCATATCCAGTCGAGTTTTCATGGGATTCGTCATGTACGTCCAGATCCGGTCGTCTTGCGCTACACTATAAAGGGCTTCCACATCATCTTTTTTCATCGGCCTTAGTGTAACGTGAACACCCGGCAATAAAATTTCTTTCATCACATATCCTCCAGATTTAGTAGTATCACATATTGGCTATGTTAGTAAAAAAGATGCAAATTCTTTTTAAAGAATTGCATCTCTTTCCACTAAAACATCATCGGTCACTTACTTTATTATTCTGCAAGTTGCTTATAATTTCAAGAATTTATACAACACTAATTTACTTAGTCCAAATTACTAATTCTAACGATATTCCCTAGATTAGAACCGATCCAAGCTCCGATAAATGGTAAGAGATTATAAAATTGTAGCATTTCGGAGCCAGTGTCTACTGTAAAGACAAATACGGTGAACATAATGCTTACGACGCTAAGAATGATGACCTCAGTTATCTTTTTTCTCTTCCAGCGCTTCTTTCCCCAATGATCTCTATCAAAAGCCTGAACAAGTTGATTTGTTTTGGTGCCCGTTGTTTTTTCTGTTAGGAGGATATAAAGTGCGTGTACAGAGAAAAACCATAATAGCACGCAAATTAATGCAAAGACAGTAGAAAGTGGCCATGCCGCTTTTATATAAAGAAGGGACAGAACGAATATCACGAGCATCCCTATATTGAATTCTACCAATTGCTTTTTCTTAAGACGTTTCACTTCTTCTATATTCCATTTTGATTCATCCACTTTACCCCTCCTTATAGGCAATAAAAAGTGCTATTCTTTTTTCTCTTTATAACCAACCCCATACCCCATGATAACGCCTAGCAATAGTATGAGTAAGAAATCTCAGTCAAAATTTTTTGTGAAAATACTAATTATGATCCAACCAAATAAAATTCCAGCAGTTAACAAAATTAAATTTTTAGACATTTTTTATCAAACTCCTTCATTTTCCAAGACGGTATCTCACAAATACTAGAAGCCAATTACAAAAGCAAGAACTAGAAAAACCGCAATGCCTACTGCTCGTGTGATCCATTTATTCCGTGTCCCGTCGCCCCGAAGTGGATCTATTCTGTGCCAGACCATGAACGCAATGATAGTAAAGGATACAAATAGTACCCAATTTGTCCAAAAGCTATCAAAGTATTGGAATGTGACAAATCGGATCATTACATATGTAACAACAGACAGACTACTGGTGAGGAGTAAGCTAAGAAAATACGGTTTTCTAGTATTTGAAACTTCTTTTGTCAATTCCACATACATACCTCCTAGTGATTAGTCGAATTCGAATTTTTGTAGACTTTGTACACGAGGCTACCAAATAAAAACTTAATAGGATACAACGCAATCAGAATCGCAACAATCTGACTAAATGTCTTAATTGTTCCTGTCAGATGTAGTTGATCATTAATAACGTAATTTGCCAACTGAATTAAACCGAATACAATAGCGACTGATACCGCCAGCGCAAATAAAATTAAAACAACTTGAGATATAGACAGCTTTCTTAACTTTTGAATGCTGCCGTCGCTAATTGTAAAGCTAATATACGATAATGGGACTAGCAATAAGAACCAACTTGAATAGCCGAATGAAATCCAAGAAACACCTATTACTATAAGTAAAATCCAGCCAATTACACTACTTATCCTTTTGCTCATTTTCTTCACCTACCTAGGTTCTGATTATTCTAGTATATCTTCTTTTAAATACGAATAGACCTTGGCTTAAGTTTCACTTCTTGAGGAATTTCTTGCAAATAATAGAATATTCTATACAAACTATTTCTAGTAGAATAACATGATCATTACTGCGAAAACTTTTTTACCATATAAAAAAGCACCGCAATATGCGATGCTAAATGGATATTTAGTTTGTTCTTTAAATGGTTAAATGAAAAGCACAGCTCTTACTTTACTGCAATTGCATCGTTGTAATACAAGTATTGTCCCCGTCAAACGTAGTAATTTCAGAGACGGTTTCTTTGTTGTCTTGTTTAATCGTTACAGTAAATGTATCATCACGGGGAAGCCAGAAATCAATAAATCCATTCGTTTCGGTTGTTTTGATTTCATCAAGAATGACATTGCCTTCCGAGTCTTCTATATGCACTTCAAAATCTTCTTCAACGAGTTCACCTTGACAGCCTGTAAGACTATGAATATCGCAAGGATGCGTACTGTCGACAAATGGTGCAATGGATACGAAAAATTCATCTTCAGGAAGATCGTATGTCGTAACGTTTTTATCATCATCTGTGACAATCAGTTCAGACGATGTAATCGATGCGGATGCAGCTACGGCATTTCTCACGGTGTAGTCGTTTACTAACTCTTTAATATCTACTTCTGGTTCTTGTATTTCAGTATTCGCTTTTTCATTGCTGCAACCTACTGATAAAGCAGTAATCAATAGCAACACGGCAATCAGTTTCATTTTCATTATTTTCACTACCTATCCCTATTTTTAGCAAAACTATACCGATTCATGTAATGATTATTGTTCGGATAGCTCATCTTCAACAACCCATTTATGATTCTTAACTTCTTCTCCATCCGTTGTGGATTCATAATCAATCATATAGACAGTCGTTTGCTCCGCAGATTCAATTTCTGATTTCGCTCCCTCCATCCCTTCCATATGATCGGCAAGGACAGTCACTTCAGTTCCTTTTTCAAGAGGGGCAGGTGCCGGATCTTCAATTTCTTCATGGACGACCCATTTATGATCCATCACTTTCTCGCCACCATCCGTCGGTGTGTAGTTGATGGAATAAGCAGTCGTATCAAATGCGCCTACAATTGTTGCAGTGGCTCCTTTCATTCCTTCCATATGATCTGTTTCAATAATTGCTTCGGATCCAACAAGATATGTCGGGTTTTCGGCTTTCATTATACCTTCAGGAATACTTCCATCACTTGAATGGTCCATCCCTTCCATTTCACCTGGGGACGTTTCTTCATTTTTAACAGGTTCTTCTTTCGTTGTCAAAGCTCCACATCCTGCAAGCACAAGGGCGAAAGCTGCGCTGACTGATAGTATTTGTTTTTTCATATGTCTTCACTCCTTTTACTTTACTAGTAGTATAGCCACTTTTAATTCAGAGTAACGCTATATTCCTAAACTCCTTAGAAACTCCTTAATTGCGAAAAATAGTACAATAAACTATTTCGGTACAAGCATTTGAATTATGGTACATCATTCGTGCTTTCTGCATACATTTTCGACACGTTTACCTTATACTGCTCAATAGAGAGAAAAGGAGCGCGTGCCATGAAAAAAATCTCCACCAAGTTAGCGTCAGCATTTATTATTTCATTTCTGATTATGGACACATTGTTGATGATCTATTTACATCAGACCATCACACACGCCCGGGTTGATGAAGAATTGGATCGACTATTGAAAACGGGTAGTAACCATCGAAATGTTTTAGAAGATAATTATACCGAAACAACTTTGCATCATATCATTCTAATGGAAAGCGGTGGCGAACGAGATGTTGTTATTCTTGATGATTCAGGGAATAGCGTACAGCACTCATTGAAAAACGAAGAAGTTCTCGCTCCATATTTGAAGAAAATCCAAGAAGAGAAACCGACTGAAGACAGCATTTTACCTGTTGATTGGAACGAGTCTCCTTACCTTGTCAGTGTCCATCCATATAAAGTCGGCGATAACTCAGGAACTCTCGTTATGCTTCAAAGCACTATTCCCATACGTCAGCTTGTGAATCAACTCAATATTCATTTTATACTGGCGGGTGGAGGAAGTATTGTCGTGCTGTTTGTCGTGTATTTATTACTCTCCAAATGGTTGACACGTCCACTGATTCGAATGAAAGAAGCGACCGAACAGATTAGCGAAGGGTTCTACGATGTTGACTTGCCTAAGTTATCGAATGATGAACTTGGGGAATTGGCTGCGTCGATCCGTAAATTATCGAATGACTTAAGTCGTGTCAAACGCGAACGACATGAGTTTTTGGCGTCTGTTTCTCATGAAATGGGAACACCTTTAACGTACTTGATTGGCTATGCCAAAGTAGCACAACGTACAGAATTGAATGATACGGAACGATTTAACTATTTATCGATTATCGAAGAAGAAGCCGAGCGTTTAAAAACGCTTGTGAAAAACTTGATGGATTTAGCTCAAATGGATGAAATGACTTTCACTGTGAAGAAATCCGAATTCTCTGCAGAACAATTCATCAAGGATACCGTTCAACTCGTCCAACCTGCATTTGATATGAAAGGAATAACGCTTCTCGTTGAACCAGTCCGAGACTTCTCTTTATTCGCAGATCGCATGCGGTTAGAACAAATCATTCTCAATTTATTGGACAATGCTCTTCACTATTCTCAAAGTGGCAGTACGGTAATCGTTCGTGCTTTTCAAGAGAAAAAGCATGCGGTCCTTCAAGTAGAAGACGGTGGATGTGGGATTGCGATTGAAGATCAACAACAAATTTTTGAAAAGTTATACCGTGTGGAGAAATCACGTTCTCGTTCGTTTGGCGGTGCTGGTTTAGGCTTAGCGACTGTGAAGGAGTTAACAGAAGCACATGGTGGGACGATCGAGGTGCAAAGTGAATTGGATAAAGGAAGTATCTTTACGGTACGACTATGACTGGAGATGATGACGGATATGAAGACACTATTATTGATTGACGATGAGCAACGCATGCTCGATTTACTTGAGCTATTCTTAGCACCACATGGTTATCGATGTTTACAAGCAACAGATGGTCAAACAGCTCTTGAACTATTCAATAAAGAGAATGTACACCTCGTGTTGTTAGATGTTATGATGCCGGGCATGGACGGTTGGGAAGTTTGCCGTAGGATCAGGGAAGTATCGGATGTACCCGTCATTTTATTGACTGCTCGTTCCGACAAATCAGATGTCGTCAAAGGACTCGACCAAGGCGCAGATGATTATATTACGAAACCGTTTGACGAAGGTGAACTGACAGCGAGAGTGCGCGTTGCTTTGCGGCGTATTCCCGATGACGAACCAAAGACAATCGAGGAAGGTTTATTTACGTTGGACTTGGAGTCTTATTCCATCCTATATGACACGCAGGAAGTTCGTCTTACATTAAAAGAGTTCTATATTATAGAAGCTATGATGACGAGGCCGAATCGGACGTTTACTCGGGAAGACTTGCTTCAAGTCGCTTGGGAATATGACACCTATACAGAAGTTCGGACGGTTGATTCCCATATTCGAAATTTGCGTGACAAGTTAAGAAAGTCTGGTTTTCCGATTGACGATATTCTAGTGACGGTTTGGGGAATCGGGTACAAATGGAGATGAAGTAGCGCCAGGGACGATTCGATTTTCCGTAGAGATCCCTTTTTAAGACGAGAGTGCTAGTATAATACGTGTACTAAACGAAAAGAGTCCAATTCTCATTTGAATGGGACTCTTTTAAAATTCGAAAATATTCACTTATAGTTCTAATTAGTACTTGATCTTAGCTGGTTATTTATTATTATTACGCTGAATCTCGGCTAAAATAAAACCTCCCATTATTGCAAGAGGAATGGAATTTGCAAAGACTGGCGGTTCTAAGAAACTTCCAAAAACACCACCCAAGATCGTTACTATCATGGCAACTAAAATTCTTCCCAAATAACTTCCCCCCTTTAGAATTTGGTGCTATTGTGTTCTACTATCGCGCTTATTAGCTTAAATAAGTTTACTTCAAGAGTTATAGCCAAATGCAATGATGAATATCATTGCAGTCACAGATACTACGATAAAAATTATAGAAATTATAGTGATACTTACAGTTAAACTTTTCGGTATGTTCGTACGGTTTTTCCGAATAGCTACTAACAGGAAAACACTCAGTAAAATTATAATAAGAAAAATTGATAAGAATGCAAAACGCTCTTTAATTATAAACCATATATCCATTTCTTCTGTTCCTCCAATGACTTTTAGCTCCATGATTTGTCTCTATTAAAGCGGTGGGGGCAATCCTTCTTAAAGAAATGCAACCTTTGACGTATAAGGGATTAACTCGCTTATAGTACTATTTAAATTTTGGCCATTGATTATAACCAATTTCCGGATCATTAGAATTATATTTCCTTATACACTCTACTTCTTTTAAATTAACCTCTTTATCTGTAGCAGTTTCAGACTCCCATAATATTTCTTTTCGTATTGTAAAATCTCTTCGTTCTTCCCTTGTAAAGTCTTTTTCAATTAGTTTACTGTTTGCACTTCCAAAATAATTAATAGTATCTGTAAAATCTTTACCAATATAAATTTTGTTGTTTGGATAAGTAATCTTGTAAATGATTTTCATGAATTAACACTCCAAAACTAGATAGCTATTCTACAAATATATAATTCAATTACTCAATATTATAACCTAGATTATTCATTCAACTATTTTATCAGCACTTCAATTCCCTCTTTATTCTGTTCAGCCAGTTCCTCTAATAACTGATTTGATTCTTCATTGTAATCTGTTATCCCATCATCATTATCGTTATCAAAATGATACGGTCCTATTTTTTCTTCCAAATACGTAAGCATGTAGGCGTTTTGTTCGTTTAATCTTCTAGTATATTCTCGTTGAAATTCCTTTGGATCCATATCAAACTTTTTTGCTTGTGATTCAGCAAATTCCCGTATTTGCTTGCCATTTGGATCTTCTGTACCTTCAGGTGGTAATACCGCAAACACGTCATCATCTGTTTCGAGATGTCCAGAAATATCGAGGTCCATTTTCTTTACTTCCTGTTTCACCAATTCTACCCGTATGGCTCCGTCCAAATAATTCAATGCTGTTTTATCCGGGAAAAAGAACCGTAAATCTCCGACCGTGATCTCCTGTCCATTTACGATGGCGGCTGGGTCATCATGATCATATTTCGCTATACCGCTGCAGCCCGACAGCAGAATGAGAACAAGCATAACGAAACAGAACTTTATAGATTTCAAATTCTAGGCACCTCCTATTCTTCAATCTTCTTTATCAAAAGAGTTTGCCAAATAAGCTTATTTTCTTCATCTATAATCTGTTTTTGAAAACTTTAAGCAACCGGCGTACCGTTTTTAACGGGTTGTTCAGGTTGTAACAGTACTACGTCATCTTCACCAGGGACGCCGCCGATTACTAAGACTTCGGACTTGAATCCCGCGATTCGTCTCGGGGGAAAGTTGACTATGGCCACTACTTGATTTCCTACTAGCTGTTCTGGTTCATATCTTTGCGTAATTTGGGCTGAAGAATATTTAATGCCTACTTCCCCAAAATCGATTTCTAACTTAATTGCAGGCTTTCGCGCTTCTGGGAATGGCTCTGCTTTCAACACTGTGCCCACACGAATATCTAATTTTAAAAAGTCCTCGATTGTAGCCATCACTATCACCTCATATGTTTATTTTAGTTCTGAGATTATGCTGCTTTTTAATGTCACAAAGTCGTAAGCGTAGCGCTAGTTTTTAAAATCCTCACACTTCCCCTCCTTATGACTATTGAAATTCAAAAACTTATTGAATTTTCAATATAAACTAATTCTAGTAGTTTTGCACCTGTATTACTATGAAAATCCTTTTACAATAAAAAAAGCACCGCTGAATGCGATGCTGATTTCACCTTATTTTAATTCTGTTAACAGCTCACCAAGTTTTTTCACACTTGCTGTTTGCTCTGTTACGGTTTTCTGCAATAACGCTTTCTGGCGATCTAGAGCGTCAGTTAATGTCGCGATTTCTTCTGACACGTCTGGCTTGTCCTGGTCTTTTTTCGCTTTCAACGATTGGATCGTATCGAATAGGTCTTCGTGATCGACAATTCGTCCAGCGCCCCACATCAGTTGTTCTTTTGGTGCTTTGATCACGTAATCCGTGAAGTAGGTAAATACTTCTTTATCAAAAGCGTAGGCGTACCAGTTATTATCGATTGCGGACAAGTTCTCGTCCAAAGGTGTTGCGACATCACCTTTTTGTAGTGCCTCTATGGAAGCACTCAAATGATTGACGTTATTTTGGGCATGTTCATGAGGGAAAATCGGTTCGTCTTCCCATGTTAATCTTACAAATTGATCTTCTGCATATTTGAATGCAGCGAGTAACCCACTGTTCAACTCACGGCTTTCTTCATACAATTTTTTCGCAGTGTCCGCATCTTCTTTTTTAAGTGCGGTTGCGTATTCTTCATTCACTTTTGCGACTTTCACGTTGACCTCTTCCGCTGCGGATAACGCTTGATCGATTTCATTAGTCAAACTATTTGACGCGACTTCTGCTTGATCAAATACATCTGTATCCATCAATTCTTTCATAGCAAGCAAACGTGTCGTGAAGTCGAGTGGTACGATCGCTGTTTTATCGTAATGCATCGTTAACAAGCCATAGAGATTCAAGTGGAATTTCAATGCTTCTGCATTAAATGCCTCTTCGCTATCAAATTGAGAGTGATAATGGGAATGCATGAATTCACTATCTTGGAAATCATTCCGAAGTGCCGGCACACCCGCAATTCCGAATGAAAAATCATCCGACCATGTACGTAGTGGCGAAACGACGGAAATGCCGTCTTTGTATACATCCGGTAGTGGAGGTACTTGTTTTGTAAACTCTGTCAAATAATTATTCAATTCATACACGGAACGGATTTCATCTTGTGTCGTATGTTCAAATGCCGGAAGCTCGAAGTTCATATTGGCAAATGTTTTCCCGACCCATTCCGGATGAATCTTGAAGATTTGATTATAAGCGCCTGTTGACCAATCATAGCGGGTGTTCGAAACTCCCCATTCTTCCGCTGCGATCGCATTGAAAATAATGGTCTTCTCCGGCTGATTGCCACTGTCGATCATCCCTTTGGCAATCCCCATCATCAAGCCGATTGCTGCATTATCATCTTGGAATCCAGCGAAATACGAATCATAGTGTCCAGATAATAGAATATACGATTCAGGATCTTTCCCTACAATCTTTCCATAATAATTATACGCTTCACCGTCCATTTTGACAGTCGATTTCGCATCGAACTTTACAGTAAATGCATCTGCTTCGCTTGCTTCAAGTGCCTTTTTCAGACTACCTGCATCTGTTTGAGACATCGAAAATGCTGGTGCATCGTCCGGTCCACAAATATCTTGGGCATTCAATGCATCGGGATCTACTTCAGCATAGCCAGCTTCTTGTACTGCAATTACCGCAGCTGCTCCTTTTACATGCGCTTGATAGGTAGGATAATTAATCCACCATTCTTCACGCTGGTTAATGTCGATTAACACAAGCTTCCCTTCAATATCCAAGCCTTCTAAGTCAGCAGCCGTCCCTTTTCCTGCATAGACGACTTCAAGTTCTTTCACACCATCTGTATTAAAGTTCACTTGGTAACCGCCAAGAACAGCGAGATGTTCTTTCCCGTCGGCGTCTGTAAAGGTTAGATCTGCTTTCTCAAACTCCCAACTATCTACTTTAAATGCGTCTTTTGTTACTTCAGTAAGCCCTATTTCCTTCATTTCTTTTTCTATTTTCTCGCCCGTCTTATGTTCCGCTTCCGATCCAGCCGTACGATAGCCGAGTTTTTCATTCGTTTTAAATTCTTCCAATCCTTTAGCGAAATCAAAAGCGTATTCTACGTCAACTACAGATAAGTACTTGTCTTTCTCACCTGAAAGCGGAACGGTCTTTACGTCTTCTACTGGCTCGTCTTTCGTCTTCGAAGTATCTTCTTTTGGTGTACACGCAACGAGTGACGCTGCAACGAGCATGGATAGAGCCATGCCACTTACGATCTTTTTCATATATCACAGTCCTTTAGATTTTTTTTAACAACTAATCAATTAAACGACATAGATTCATATTTGGCAATACAAAATTTATAAATTATTGATAAAAAATCATCGGTTTTTATTTATTTCAAAAAGTAATGCTTCTTCCTATTCTACTTGTCTATTACATTGGAAATTTTACTATTGACTGAATTCTATACTATTTGAAACTGCTTTTGTGTTTGAGCACATACCCAGTTTCGCTGCATATATATAGAAGGATTAACTAGACAAAGGGAGTGAACTTCATGGCAAACCAAACATTCCAAACGCTGATCACAGCCAATCCGGATGAAGGCTTTGCGCTCGCTGTTAAACTCGCGCAAAAAGGGGTGGAAGTAACACAACCTTCAGAAGAGATTAGAAAAGTATTGCGTCCGACGTATTCACGAGACGCGGATAGTTTAACGGCCGCTTCCCAAGTCATTGCTATTCATTTTCAAACGGTAGCTGCGGCCAATAATTATTGGCGGACGTGGATGCCTTTATATTAAAATGAATAAAACTCTGTGTTAGTGAAAAGGCTTTCTCCATTGTTTTTTAAGGCTTTGCTACAGGTGAAGAACGCACAACAAACTACTCTCCAATTGAACCGGAGAGTAGTTTGTTTTTTCATTAGTCTATTCAGTACATCACTTTTCTTAATCAAACGTTAAAACAATACGTCCGTTGATCTTCCCTGCCTCCATTTTATCCAACACTTCATTCACTTCAGAAAGAGGCGCTGTTTCGATCTGGGCTTTTACTTTTCCGCGCGCAGCGAAATCAAGTGCTTCTTTCATGTCGATGCGTGTGCCGACGATCGATCCTTTTACCGTTACGCCATTTAATACTGTGTTGAAAATGGGAATAGGCAGTTCCTCGTGCGGTAGTCCGACTGCTACTAATGTTCCGCCACGTTTAATGGAACGGTATGCCTGCTCAAATGGTACTTTGGAAACCGCTACACTGATCGCTGCTTGTACTCCGCCTACTTGTTGTTGGATCGCTTCAGCAGGATCTTCTTTCCGTCCATTTATTGCGATATCAGCGCCTAGATTCTTCGCAAGTTCTAGTTTCTCATCCGCAATATCGACTGCGACTACGTTAAAGCCCATCGCCTTTGCGTATTGCAACGCGACATGACCTAGGCCACCAATACCGTAAATCGCAACCCAGTCCCCTGGCTTCGCACCCGATACTTTCAATGCTTTATACGTTGTCACACCCGCACAAAGAATAGGAGCTGCTTCAACTGAGCTAAGATTCTCAGGAATTTTGGCTACATACTCTGCCGCCGCCAAGCAATATTCCGCATATCCGCCATCAACTGAATAGCCGCCGTTCTCCTGCTTGTGGCAAAGAGTTTCTTTTCCTTGTAGACAATAATCACATTCTCCACATGCCGAATACAGCCAAGGAATCCCTACACGATCCCCTATTTTTACCGCAGTAACATTCGGACCGATCGCTTCGACAATACCGACGCCTTCGTGTCCGGGAATGAGAGGTAGTTTCGGTTTAACGGGCCAGTCTCCGTTTATCGCATGCAAGTCTGTATGACAAACACCACATGCTTCCAATTTTACTAAAGCTTGACCCGGACCTGGTACAGGCTTTGCCGTGTCCTCGATTTGTAGTTTTGTTTGAAATTCTTTTACGATTGCCGCTTTCATCGACGTCTGTTGTTTTGTCTGTTGTGCCTTGTTGTTTTGGATTGCTGGTTTCATGAATTAATTCCTCCCTTTTCTCGTACCGTCCATGTATACGAGAGTACAGGGATGATTATGATAGAGGTTCAGAAATATTTTCACTGCTACATAAAATAAAAGAGTTCCTATGCCAATTGGCAGGAACTCTTTTTGTTGCGAACTGAATTTCATTACATCATTTAATTACGTAAAATAACATACACCAAGTAAATGACGTAGGCTGCGGCGAGCATTAAGCCTTCTCGTTTGCCGATTTTAAAGCCGGTTCTCGCGAATACGAGTAAGACCAGAGTCAGTGCGATCATGATGATGACGTCGATAAAGACTTTATCGTTCACCGCGATCGGTGTGATGGCGGAAGACGCACCAAGGACGAACAGGATATTGAAAATATTACTCCCGACAATGTTCCCGAGCGCAATTTCACTCTCTTTTTTCAACGCGGCCGAAATCGACGTTACCAATTCAGGTAATGATGTTCCGATGGCGATAATCGTCAGACCGACCAGCGTTTCACTCATCCCGAGGGAATACGCGATTTTCGTTGCGTTATCCACGACTAGATCACCGCCGAATATAATCGCTGCCAGTCCGACGAGCGTGATGAGTATATTCTTGCCCGACTTCACATTTTCCGTTACTTGGGTCAATGTGGCATTTTGTCGGCTACGGAGGCCGAGTTCAATCACGTAATACATAAAGATCGAAAGAAATATTAAGAAAATAATACCATCGCTGCGCGTGAGCACATTACTGCTGAAACCTTGTAGTGCGATATCACTCATCAACACCAACATGACGATACTTGCGAGCAATGTAAATGGAATTTCTTTCTTGATCGTCTCACTTTGTACCTTCAGCGGAAACAGAAAAGCTGCCACTCCGATTACGATGGTGATATTGAAAATATTACTTCCGACTACGTTACCGACTGCGACGTCCGCGTTTCCGCCGAGCGCCGCGATAATACTGACCGTCGCTTCTGGAGAGCTCGTACCAAGAGCAACAATCGTCAAACCGATCAAAATAGGCGGGATTTTCAGTAGTCTAGCAATATTAGAAGAACCATCGACAAAATAGTCGGCTCCTTTTATTAATAATGCAAAACCAATTAGTAGTAAAACATACGTCATCTAGTTGTTGCCTCCTTTAATGGAAAGAACTTTCTCATTAGTAGTATGAACATCGCTTGAAACCGTGAAGTTTCTGCGTTTTCATAGCATCCAGCTTTCTTGATCCATCATCTTTTTTAATCATTCCTTATTATCTCACGTTGTAAACACTTTTGCATACTACAAACAACATGTATGTTCACAAATATTAGAGTGTTTATTCTCAATTAGATGTGTTTTTCATCGTATTTCACCTATTTCATTCTCAATTAGATGCTTTTTTCAGAACGTTCTCTTATACTAGGAATACATCAAACGAAAGGAATTACTACATGATTACACAATTCTTCGCTTATTATAAGCCACATCGTCGCTTGTTTTTGATCGATTTTTTCAGTGCGATTTTCGTAGCACTTCTTGAACTCGCATTTCCTCTCGCCGTTCAGTGGTTTATCGACGGACTCCTACCGTCCGGTGATTGGAATAAAATTGTCACCATCAGCTTTTTATTATTACTTGTTTATCTAGTCAGTACGTTTCTTCATTATATCGTCAGCTATTTAGGGCATAAGCTCGGCATCAATATCGAAACAGATATGCGCCGCGAATTGTTCGAACATGTACAGAAGCAATCATTCCGTTTTTTTGACAATACGAAGACCGGCCATATTATGACGCGCATCACGACCGATTTGTTCGATATCGGCGAACTCGCCCATCACGGACCTGAAGATGCATTCATTGCGATCATGACTATTCTTGGCGCTTTCGGCTTAATGTATTCAATCAATCCCGAACTCGCGTTAATTGCGATCGTCATGGTTCCGCTACTCGCGGTCGTTGTGGCTTTCTCAAATAAACGGATGAATGCAGCGTGGCATAAAATGTACCAAAATATTGCAGATGTCAATGGTCGAGTAGAAGATTCGGTTTCAGGATCACGCGTCGTGAAATCTTTTACGAATGAAGACTTCGAATTGCGCCGTTTCCAACAAGACAATGACTATTTCCGCTTAGCTAAACTAAAAGCGTATAAAGTCATGGCGTGGGCGACGTCTTCGATGTACATGCTTACACGTCTCGTAACTCTCGTCATTCTGATCGTCGGTGCGTGGTTCACGGTCAATGATAAGTTAACGTACGGTGAACTCGTCAGCTTTATTTTATTCAGTAATATTTTGATCAAACCGATCGATAAAATCAGTGCGTTGCTTGAGTTATATCCAAAAGGCATGGCAGGATTCAGTCGTTTTCGTGACTTGATCAATCAAGAGCCTGAAATTAAAGACGCGAAGGACGCTGTTGAAGTTGCTCATTTACACGGTGATATTACTCTTTCTAATGTAACATTCGGATACGATGAACAGCGTCCTGTCTTACGCAATATCGATTTAACGATTCAGGCAGGACAAACCGTTGCGTTCGTCGGTCCGTCCGGTGCAGGAAAGACGACGATTTGTTCACTAATTCCTCGTTTCTATGAAGTCAATGAAGGCTCGATTTCCATTGATGGAATGGACATTCGCAATATGACGCAAAAATCATTACGAGATCAAATCGGCATCGTCCAACAAGATGTGTTTTTGTTTACTGGAACGATTCGTGATAATATTGCGTACGGTAAATTGCACGCGACGGACGAAGAAGTGTATGAAGCGGCAGAAAAAGCCCATCTTACCGACTTGATCAGCAGTATGCCGAACGGTTATGAAACACAGATCGGTGAACGCGGATTGAAACTGTCAGGCGGTCAAAAACAACGGCTGGCAATCGCCCGCATGTTCTTAAAAAATCCACCCATTCTTATTTTGGATGAAGCGACTTCCGCACTGGATACGGAGACTGAACGCATCATTCAACAATCGCTCGAAGAATTGGCAGTAAATCGCACGACACTCATCATTGCACATCGTTTGACGACGATCCGCAATGCCGATCAAGTCATCGTCATGACGGAAGACGGCATTGAAGAGCAAGGTACGTATCAAAGTTTACTCGAGCAAAACGGGACATTCGCTCAATTACATCAAGCGAACCAAGTCTAACTGAACATGAAAATACCTGTGCACAACGTTCGTGATGGTTTGATCCTCACAAACGTTTAACGCACAGGTATTTTTTTATTTCTTTTTCTTCCTGAATGATCGGACTTTCTTCCGCTTCTTCGCAATCGGCGCGCTCGGTTCAGGTGCCGGATTGTACGCAACGGTATATAAGCCCGAATAGTCTTGGTACCACGCGAAAATATGCTGGAATATTACTTTCAGTACTGCATAAGCAGGTATTCCAAGAATAACTCCAGGTACTCCGAATAGTTTACCCGCAGTCAGTAGGACGATAATAATCGTCACGGGGTGGATTTTTAAGTTACTGCCTAAAATTAAAGGCTGAATCAAACGACCTTCTAATAATTGTTCAATAGCGAAAACAATGAGTACTTTGACGAGCATGAACGGTGATGCAACAATCGCGACAATGACAATCGGGATCATCGCCATAAATGAACCTAAATACGGAACCAAATTCAATAATCCCGCCACAATGGCTAATAACACCGCATATTCGAGACCGATAATCGCGAATCCAATCCAAAATATTAATCCTACAAAGAAAGCTACAAGCAATTGGCCACGAATATACTGGCTGATTTGCGTATTGATTTCTTTCAGTAAATTATACATCGGTATCCGAGTCTTCGTCGGAAGTAATTTCATAACGTGATACGGTAAACTGCGTCCATCCTTCAATAAAAAGAATAATAAAATCGGCATCGTCACTAAAGCGATGACTAAATTTGTAACAGTCCCCACTACGCTACCGATTCCTGAGAATGTGGAATCCATCACTTGGTTCGCTTGCTCCGAAATGGACTTGATGACATTGGCATTGACATCGGCCAATTGTGTTTGCAACTGCGAAAATATCGTGCTATTTAATAAATGATCTATCTGTTCGATTAATCGATTCCAATAAGTCGGCCAGTTTTCAATCAAACTAATTGTCTGTTCACGTATGATCGGAATCAGAATAATAATCCCCCATACGACCAAGCCGATAATCACTAGAAAGACGGTAACGATTCCACCGATACGTGGAACTTTTTTTCTTTCAAGCCAATCAATTAACGGATTCAGTAGATAAAATAAAATCCCCGCCATTATTACTGGCAATCCAATCACACTGAAAAACTCTTTTACGGGATGTAGAAGGTAGGTAATCTTTGAAAAGAGTAATAAATTCGCTAGTAGCAATAAAGTAATCAATAAAATCGCAACGACTTTATTATCTAAAAACCATTTGCGGAACCATGTCGCCATGCCTTTTAACTTAGCTCTCTCCTGATCCATTGGCTGTACCCCATTCCTTTTTCTAGATGTGACATGCTGTATGTATAGTATACAACGTTAAGAGAAAAGCAGTTAGTAATACTATCTTTCATAATAGTTGTTTGCCTATTAGCAAACAAAACTAAATTTTGTTTGCTAATAGGCAAACGAATGCACAAATAAAAAACGTCTGCACCCATACATCTGGTACAAACGTTGAATAATTATTTCTTAATCCATTTAGACTCAAGCGAAATTCCCGCATCCGCAAATAAATTATACACTGGACATCTTCTCTCTACTTCAGCTTTCAATTGATCGATCGCTTCTTGTGATTCATTCGTGGTGATTTCACAAACAAAGCGTACTTTTTGGAAATGTGTTTTCACACCTTCTTCTCCCATCAAGCCACGCGCATCTACAATTCCTGTTGTATCAAAATCAATTGCTCTGAATGTGAAGTTCTGTTCTGTCGCAATTAGAGGGATCATGACCGCTTTACAACCATTCAGTGCAGCTGCGATAAATTCGAGTGGATTGGCGCCGGTATCCGTTCCGCCCAATTCTACTGGTTCATCCATCGGAAACGCTTCGAAATTACGAATGCTATGTGTGGAGCGAACGCCTTGATCCCACTTCGCTGTTGCGGCAATCTTTACTAATGTACTGTTTTTCGTCGACATATACCCATCTCCCTTTAATCCTTAGTAATATAATATGTATTGTAGCATATAAGATTATAAAACGTAATAGAGTATTTAGAATTCTTTTGCATAGAAAAACACCTGTAGAAAAAACAGGTGTTTCTGCTTCTCATACAGGTGGTAGTCATTTGTTTTTTATCAAAAAATATTCAATGGAAAAATATTCAATCAATCAAACTCTTCATATTCATTCGGATGTTGTCCTTCCACTCTTCCAGCTTCACCTTTATCCAATGCATCAATTTGTTTCATATCTTCTTCGCTCAGTTCAAAGTCGAATACATCCAGATTAGCTTTTTGATGAGCGTATGACGAGGATTTCACGACAGTCAATACGTCGTTCTGTAAGTTCCAGCGAATAATGATTTGTGCTGGTTCTTTGTTGTATTTTTCAGCGATCTTAACAATGGTTTCATTTGTTAAGACGTCATTTATTTCACGGCCTAAAGGACTCCAAGCTTCTGTTACGATTCCACGGCTCTTATTGTATTCAACCAATTCATTATTGTTAAAGTACGGATGACGCTCGATTTGGTTGGTCGCTGGTGTGACGCCAGTTTTTTCAATGATTTTCTCCAAATGCTCCGACAAGAAATTCGATACGCCTATCGTCTTGATCAGTCCGAATTTCTGTGCATCGACTAACGCTTGCCATGCTTCTTCATATTGACCTTGTTTTGGAAGCGGCCAATGAATCAAGTATTTATCAAAGTAGTCGAGACCTAGACGATACAGCGATTCTTGAATCATGAGTATCGCTCTGTCGTAACCGTGTGAATGTCCGGGAAGTTTCGAACTGATGATCAATTCCTCGCGAGGAGTAGATGAACGTCGAACGGCTTCGCCTACCATGCCTTCGTTGTTGTAGTTAGTGGACGTGTCGATGAGTCTGTAGCCTGCTTCGATTGCGGATAATACGGACGTGACACCTTGTGCACCTTTAACTTGTACAGTTCCGAATCCAATGGATGGAAGGCTCGTTCCGTCATTTAATCGCATCGTTTGTAGTTTTTCCATTTTACTCAAACACCTTTCATTTTTATTAATTGTACTTGTGTAGATACTCTATTTATCTTCCCTGCGTAAACGCAAATAAACATTTCTACATTTCTGACGCTTTCTATCGTGCACATCTAAAAAGCACCCACGCGGAAATGCTCCATGCATGGGTGCTTCTGGGTGATTATACTTTGCTTATACCTGGCTGTGTAGACAAGGTGATGTCTTCCCCCACATATTTCATGAATTCTGGCTGTTCTTTCAACCACAAAGGGGCATCCAGATCAAAGTATCGTACATTAGGATGAGCTACTGCAAAATGTGCTGCCGCCGCTACCGATTGGTCAGATTCCATCATGCTGCCTATCATGCAATGAACATCAGCTGTTTCAGCAATACTGGCAATTTTCAACGCATTGGAGATCCCTCCACACTTCATCAGCTTGATATTCAATAAATCAATATATTTTCCACTGACTAACTTCAGCGCATCATGCGGAGAGAATAAGCTTTCGTCTGCCATAATCGGAATATTGACGTTGTTCGTAACAAATTTTAATCCTTCCAAATCATGTGCAGCGACTGGCTGTTCAATGAATTCTATATTCAAATTTTCACGTTCCATTTGATTGATTAACTGAACAGCTTGTTTAGGCGTCCATCCTTGATTGGCATCTAGGCGCAACGTAACATCTGGCGGTATAACGGCACGTATTGCAGAAACTCGAGCCATATCCAATTCCGGTGCGGAGCCGACCTTTACTTTCAAGCTCTTAAACCCAGAATCCACATTTTTTATCGCGTCTTTTGACATAATTTCAGGTGTATCTACCCCAATTGTCATACACGTTTTCAAGTGTTTATGATTTCCTAAATAACGATAGAGCGGAATTCCCAACAACTTACTGTAAGCATCATACATCGCGATATCTGCTGCTGCTTTGGCACTTGTATTTCCTACGCAACTAGTTTGGATATCCATCAATAAGGATTGAAAATTATCCATATGTTGATTTAACAATATTTTTTTTATTGGACCCAACAAAGCAGCTTGGATACTTTCAGTTGAATCTCCTGTAATTACCCACGTAGGAGCGGCGGATCCCATACCTACCACCCCATTTTCCAAATGAATAGTTACTTCAATACTGTCGATTTCAGTCGCTGTCCGAAGAGCGGTTTTAAATGGTCTTTCAAGAAGAATGTTACGACATGTGACTTCTACATCTAGTATTCTCACGCAATCTCTCCTTAGATATTTAATTAAGTACTAATTTATTTAAACGAGTATGTTTACATCATGCCTAGGATCTTGCCGACCAACATACCGAAATACGTTCCTAAAAATGAACCAATTAGTGCCATGAGGACTCCTATCGGGATCAAGGAACGGTTATATGCAGCAGCAAGCATTGGAGCCGAAGCCATACCTCCTATATTAGCCAAGCTCGCGATACCAAGAGTGAATAAATCAAATTTAAATAACTTACCTAGTAACAACATAATGATTAAGTGGAATAGCATAATCAACAATCCTGACAATAAATATATTGGCGCTTGTGACAACTGCGAGAAATCAGATTGTGAAGCAATTAACGCCACAATAATATAAAGCAGTACATTGGATACATCTAATGCGCCCGTAATACGAGAAACACGCGTTTGTGCCAAAATTAACCCTACAACAGAAGCAATCATGATGGTCCAAGTAGTAGCATTAATCACCGTTCCGAACTCCGGCAAGGATTTTCCTATAGTAGATGATAATGTCGAAACCAATAGACCTAAACCTAGCAAGTACATGATATGTTGGAATTGCAAACCTTTTTCTTCTTCTTTAGCATGTTCAGTATCTTCTAAGTCTATTTGCATAAATTGTGTGTCTGCTTTTGTCCATTTATTAAATGAACCCGCAAATGGTACAAGCCAAAACATAAACATAACCCACAATGCATAATTGATTGTGTCCATCATCAACACATAGCCAAAAATATTTTCAGGCACTTTTAGAATACCTTGCAAGGCAACCATATTTGCTGATCCACCAGTCCAGCTTCCAGCTAGCGCTCCAAAAGCGCGCCATGTGTCTGTATCATAGAAACTTTTAAATAGGGCAAAAACGATTATAAAACCTAGCAATATACTGACAACCGCCACTAGATAGCCACCAATCATACGTGGTCCTAGTTTAATAATACTTCGAATATCACATTTTAATAACATGATCATCAGCATAGCCGGTAACAATGCATTCTTCACATTGCTGTAAGTGGCATCTATTGAATCGTTATGGGCAAAGACTCCACTTGTTTGTAAAATGGCTGCGCCAATATAGATCAGGACGATTGCCGGTACAAATTTCATGAAACGATTAGAACTAAACTTCTTTTCAATGGCTACCATTACGGCAGCTAATGCAACTAGAACACTTAAATACAAAAATCCATCGGTAATCATTCTATCTCCCCCTTATAATAAAAACACAAAAAAATCCAGTCTAACTAGAAAGTTAGACTGGATTTCGACTAGGTTTATGTAGTCAAAGCAGTTTTGGCTTGATCATATTTACTTTTAGCATCACGAAATGCAACAATCAATGCTTTTTGTGATGCGCCATGATATCTCTTGGAAATGTTACTCTCAATAGATTCATCGTGTACTTTATACCCAATAAACAAAGAACGAACAAATTGATTAGTTAGTTGAATAGTTGATGAACATTCACTATCTATAATCTCATCAGTCGAAGAGTCTATGACTAGCGCTAAAAAGAATTGGTTATATTGTTTGGTTATAGGGTTATTCAGTGACGCTTTTGCATCACCAATAACATAGATACTATCCTGATTATACATATTAATAATCTCCTTCAGTACATTACAGACGATGCAAGGAAACTACAATGGGAAATTGCAGCGTCTTATATCATGTAATCGTTTGCATGAAATTATAATCTAAATATAGCATTACGATAACTACCCGTCAATAAGTAAATTAAATGATAGAAATCTTCTCAATGTATTATACTATTTCAAAACTATCCGTACGAAAGATAATGTCCCTTTTTTGATTAGCGATTTTTCGATGCGTGTACAGTGCTATACTATTTCCCAGGTTATAGTTACATGTTATACTGCTCTAGCGGCATAATGAATTTGCATGCAAGCTATTTTAATTTATTGTTCTAGAAAGGAAGTAACTCGTGTCATCATTACAAATTGTTCAAGTACGTCATCCTAAAGCTATGGCTTTCACTCTGATGTTCGGAGCCTTTATTGGGTTGTTTGGTGAAACAGCATTAAATATGGCTCTGACAAATATTATGTCCGATTTCTCGGTCAACTCTGCTACCGCTCAGTGGTTGACAACAGGATACTTATTAACGCTCGGTATTCTAGTACCTGTGTCTTCTCTCTTAATTCGGTGGTTTACAACGAAACAATTGCTCGTTGCGTCTTTGGCCTTTTCCATAGCCGGTTCATTTCTAGCGGGGTTCGCTCCGAGTTTTGCCGTGTTATTTATAGGTCGTGTCGTGCAAGCGATAGGAACAGGAATATTATTACCATTAATGATGAACGTTATTTTATTGATATTCCCAATCCATAAACGCGGTGCCGTTATGGGCGTCATGGGGCTTGTGATCACGACAGCTCCTGCGATTGGACCTGCGTTGTCCGGATTGATCGTCGATACACTCGGTTGGTCATATATCTTCTGGGTCAGCTTGGTGTTTTATGTAGGATTGATCGTATTCGGTCTCAAACAAATTGACAACGTCTCACAAATCACGAAGCCAGCGATTGATATCGTTTCGATTGTATTATCAACAGTTGGATTTGGCGGAGTCATTTATAGTTTAAGTACTATGGCAGAAAAGTCTTTAACATCTGCATACGTATATCTTCCATTAGTAGTCGGTTTAGTCTCCCTATCATTATTTGCGGTAAGGCAGTTCAAGATGAAACACCCGATGATTAATTTACGTGTGTTTAAATATCCGATGTTCACGTTAGGGGTCGTGCTGTTGTTCATCGGCATGTTTTTAATTCTCTCTTCAGCCATTTTACTTCCTCTGTATATGCGAACATCTTTGCTCGTCAGCGCAGCAGTCGCAGGATTTGCTTTGCTGCCAGGTAGCGCTATGAACGCATTATTGTCTCCCATCATTGGCATGCTGTCGGACAAGTTCGGTGTCAAAAAAATCTTACCGATTGGCTTTTTATTTACAGCGGTCGCAAGTGTGTTATTTATCGTCATTATTTCGGCTGAAACGCCTATTTGGCAAGTGGTCATCGCATTCCTAATCTATTTTGTAGGCATTTCTATGATTATTATGCCTGCTCAAACAAATGGGTTAAATGAATTACCGCGCGAACTTTACGCGGACGGCTCAGCTGTCATGAATACTTTACAACAAATCGCAGGCGCTACAGGAACAGCGTTGGCGATTACATTTATGATACATGGGCAAAATGTATTTTTAGAAACTTCACCTAGTGCTTCGGCTGCTGAAATGATTGCGGCGGGTACGAAATATGCGTTCTACTTTATCGCTGGATTTGCTATTGTTGGATTCATAGCGTCATTGTTTGTGAAACGGGTTCGGGTGTAAGTAGACAAGTTATGTATATAAAACGTAAAAAAGACCGCTAATTTAACTAATGATTAGCGGTCTTTTCTATTATATAGTCTTATAAAAGTATCTGCATCTTAATGGCCGTTACATAAATGCTCCCTCACTTCTTAAACACATATTTCTTCCCATCTTGGCCTATTACGATTAACTGTGTGTCAGATACAGACATATGTTTCCCTTGAATACTTGATAATTTACTCGTCTTCTTATCCAGCAAGCTGTACTTATAAATACCTGTTTTATTGAAATAATACATCGTGGAATGATCGTACAGCACGGATGCATTGTTTTGATTTTCATTTGGAATAAATGATTTTTCTTTCGGATCTTCGTAAAATAGGATTCTTGCATCAAAATCGTGTTCTTTTTTTCTGTCCGATCCATTCATTGCGACAGAGTTGAGTGTCAACTTACTATCTTTTGGGATGTTAGGCGTTCGGTAATAGTCTCTTTTCGTTGCTTCATTTGTATAATAGATGCGATCATTCCAAATAAATACGTTTCGCATCGTCTCACCGAAAAGGGAAGACATAATCATAGAATCTTTCGGCCCCGTAAAACGCTCTGTTTTCGTCCGTATGATACCATACTCCATCGGTAATTCTGAAGCTTGGCCGATTGCACGTAAATAGGGAATGAATACTTCATCATTATAGACAATTACATCAAACCAATCTTCCATATAACTAACCCAAACCCCGTCGACGGGTTCGAAATTTTGCTTACTCAAGATTATTTCACTTTTAGCCGTTTTTAAATCTTTTTTCACCAATCCATTATTTATATTGTATGAAAAGCCATTCTGCTCAACTGTTTTTCCTTTCTGGCTGACATATGAATGGTAACGACTGAGTTTCATCGAATCGTCAAGCGCTCGTGTCAGAAATGCCGAAAACTGTGCGCGCGTCACCGATTGAGATGGCATGTATTTGCCTTCTGATCCGCCAGCAATGCGATGTTTAGCAATACCGTTAATGTCAGCATACGCCCAGTGCGCCGGAACTACATCAACAAAAGTCGGTTGACTGTCAAACGGTATATTGAATGAACGGCGTAAAATGGCCGCCATCTGCGCACGTGATGTATTTTCTCCTGGACGCATTAACCCATGGTCTCCACGGAGAATTCCTTTTTCATTTACCGTCGCGAGAATTTTATAATAAGGGGACTTCTTTGAAACGTCTTTAAACATTATGTTTGGATTTTCCGCGAGTGGAATCTTTAGAGCTTTGATGAGCATGGCGGATGCTTGTGCTCGTGTGATCGGTTCATTCGGTTTGAATGTACCGTCTGGGTATCCTCCAATAATGTTGCGGTCATATAAATACTTGATCTCTTTTTGTGCCCAGTGGCCATTCATATCTGTAAACTCGGCCGCATGTGCTGGAAACGGCATGGCTGGAACTATGAGTAGTAATGCGATGAACGCCGCTATAAGTTTTTTCTTCATCTGTTTCTCTCCTTTATCCGTCATATGTGCTGTGTACTTTCATCACTTATGCACCGTACAGACGGAGAATTTCAGAAAAAGTTTCAAATAAAAAATACCAAACCCCCAATTGTGTAGGGGCTTGGTATATAAATAGTTCTCGTTTAGTAAATAACATGTTTACCAAGTGACAAATGGTGGTGATCCGGGTGGTGCATTTTGTATCATATCCACTAGAGGGATCACATAACCGAACGCGACAATGACCAGCATGATAATAATCCATACAGTCCATCGTTCTGTCCACTTCGGTGTCTCACTTGCGTTTTCTTCACCTTGGGCAATTGGAAATTCTGTATTTCCTTTTGGTGCGAAGAACATTAAGTTGAAGACGATATAGACAATCATCACGAGGGCTATAGTTAATAATGTTCCACCGACAGCTAATAATAGTAAGTATGGATCCCAACTTGCAGCCGTTGCACTATCGCCATACGTTGTGTAAGAAGTTCTTCTTGGAGCACCAAGTAGACCTACCGTATGCATTCCTCCGGCAATGAATACCATTCCAATAGTCCAAATGAGTGTTTGAATTACGCCTAATTTATTCATTGCTGGCGTAAGTGTCCGTTTGGATAAATAAGGTATTAACCAATACATTGCACCGAAGAAAGTCAACACCGCTGTCACTCCGACGGTTATATGGAAATGACCTACAACCCAAAGCGAATTATGAACGACTTGATTCAATTGGTTCGCGTTTTGCGCTATACCGCCAGCTCCACCTGGAATGAAGAAGATCATCGCAATCATAGGGGCAAGGAAACGAACATCTCCCCAAGGCATTTTCTTAATCCAGCCGAAGACTCCTTTTGCTCCTTTTTTCTTGCCGACACGAGCGAATACGAAGAACATCGCAAATGCGGTCATTAAGGACGGGAAGCCGATTACCATGCTCATTAGCGCATGTGTAAGTTTAATTCCTTCTGACATTCCTGGGTCAACAATTTGATGATGAAAACCGCCTGGGATATTCGATACGACTAACAGGATGACAACTACTCTCGTTAATGTATCACTGAATAAGCGCCCGCCAATCACTTTCGGTACGACGACATACCATAATGAAACTGCCGTTAAGTACCAAATGTTTACAAACGTATGTCCGAAGCTCCAAAATAACGTTCTACTGAGCATAACATTAATTGTTTCCGTCCAACCAAACGCCCATGGGATCAGCATTAACACTTCTGCTGTTACACCAAGGCTTCCGAAGAATAGAAGAATAAATACACCCATCGCAAAGAATCCTAGTAACGGTATATGTTTGCCACGATTTCTTTTTCTCCACTTAGCGATTTGGGTGAATCCACCAAACGCAGCAATCCAAATCCCTGCGACTACAATAAATAAGCCGACATAGAACCAAGGAGATGCTTTCATAGGCGGATAAAATGTATACATCACGGATGCGTTCCCCATTACGACTTGCGTAACGACGAGTACTACTCCTACCAGCATAGTGATGAGAGAAATCCACCCCATCTTCCTAACGATCGGAAATAAACCGTCCATCGTGTGAGAAAGTATCGAGTAAAAATAAGCAATTACAAACAACACAGAGAACACTAAAACTAATAAAATACCATGTGCAGTTAAGACTTGATAGTAATTAAAGTTTGTGGGTAGTTCAAGTAATCCTGCACGGTTAAGTCCTTGAAGTAAACCTAACAGTCCACCTGCCAACAAGGTGATAAAAGCTATGGAGAAATACGTTAACGTAAGACGAGAGTCTAGTCTATTACTTCCTGACATAGTACTGATTTTATTTTCAATTGTTTCCATTTGATTCACCTCCTATTTCACTATGATTTTCATGCTCATCAATTGATGTCCGACGCCACAATATTCATTACAAATGGCTAAATATTCACCAGGTTTCTTAAACTTTTGTTTCGCTTCTTGAATATGTCCTGGCATGATCATGGCGTTTAAATTTGTACCAATTACTTGGAAGCCATGCATGACATCTATAGAAGTCATTTTAAAATGAACAGTCGCGCCAGCAGGTATTTCAATTACATTTGGCTCAAACGAAAAGGCGCGTAATATCATGACGACTTCGTATTCGTTATCGCCAATCTTTGAAATTCCGGGATTATCAAACGGTGCTGTCTCTTCGACTTTTTCTGGATCAATCATGCCTACACCGCTTGGCGGGCCTTGGCCTAATGCAAAAGTCTGGACTCCACTATAAACTACTGCGATGACCAACATAGAAGCTGCTAAGAAAAGCCAGATTTTTTCATATCGATGCATTTTCATTTGAATACCTCCTTATAGTCGTACTGAAAAGAAAATAAATAATAGTACCCAAAACAAAGCGATTCCGCCTCCAACAAACAGTATAGAAGCATACATAGCATTTCTGAATGAACTTTCATCCACTACTTCCTCATTGTTCACTCGTTCGTTTGGTGAATTCTTCATTTTATCCCCCCTTAATAAGTGGTTGACGCAAATACATAAAGCAAATCTACGATGTCTGCTCTATGAGTGATGAACCATAATACTATTGTAAAATCAATTCAACTTACCTCTTTTAAAAAATCATAAGTTTCTTGTACACTACTTATAGGCAAGTAACTATTGATAATAGTATAAACTTAACATAGATTACAGAAATATTGTATTAATTACTAGAATATTCTGTTAATTTTTAGATCGTTTTTACTATATAAGAATAATTATTAACAGGTTTTAATTTTTTAGATTAGTAGTTACCTAGAATGATTTTACCGTTTTCATTTTATGTATATTGAGTGATTCAGCCATCGCATCAGTTGTTCCCTTACCTATTTTTAGTATTACGTAACTCCTAGCTTTAGTATGAAACAAGTAGCAGACTTACACCTTGATGTGCATCAAGTTTTTATATTCAAGTTCTCAACACGATTAATTAAAAACATTTGAGCGCATTAGGTAAGTTTCTTGTGAATGTACTTTAATTGGATTTTTACATAGCCCCAAAAAACGTATTACTTCCTTTCTGTTATGTAACTATAGATCAACGTACAAACAGAAAAATCCGCAAATAGTTTCATCGTATTGATCATATATTTATAGTCAGAAGCAGATTTGTTCGCAAGTAAAAATAGTGCCAAGTCTCAACACTATTATCATCGCAAGTCAATTTGCTATGATGGTGTTATTCCTACTGAAGAAAGGATCGATAAAATATGCTGCAATGGATTTCAAAACGTTTAACACTTACCGGCACACCACTTGAGCAGATCAGCCAAATTCAGAAACTCTTCGCCGAGCAATTCGAATTTGAAAACTTGGATGTTTTGCTTGCGAATGAAGAACCTATTACGGAGCAATACCTGGAAGATAAAATGATGAAACAAGGACGTGGCGGCCTATGCTATGAACTTAATGGCCTGCTGTGTATCGTACTTAGAGATTTAGGATTTCCTGTACAACTCGCTGCTGGCACTGTTTGGGCACCCTCGCCACGAAACAGTTTCGTCATGGATAGTACTCATGTCGTGAATTTACTCGAATACGAAAATACACTGTACCTGATCGACAATGGTTTCGGCAACAACCTCGTCAACCACCCTGTACCACTAGATGGTGAACCTATTACTTCGCCTGCTGGCACATTCCGGTTGCGAAGCGAAACGACTGAAAAAGGCACGATGGTATTTGAACAACTAAAAGATAACAACTGGGAACTTCGCTATAGCCTATCTCCTGACGTAGTTGACTGGGAACATTTGGACGACGTGAAACAGCAAATCCATCACAGCCCAGATTCTTCTTTCAACAAAGCATTACTTATCGCTAAATTGACGGATGATGGCACATACTCGATTAATGAAGACCGTTACTATCGTAAATATAATGGCGATGAAGAAACTCTGCCGTTCCAAGATCACGGTGAACTGCTCGATCAAGTTAGACGGCATGCTGCGCCAGCTGTTTATGAGGCGACTGTGAATTATATTAATGAACAAAAACCCTCCTACGACTAATTTAGGTCGTGGGAGGGTTTCTTGTATTTGACTCGCTGTTGAATTGTGGTGGGAAATATAACTACTTTTCACACCTCTATTTTATTGTATTAATTACTAATACCGATGACGAATTTGTAAATGGCAAATTAAATGAGATATTATTTTTTAAAAAATACAACCGTTAATGTATGAACAATCATGAAAGCCTATCAATCAAAAGTTAAAAAGTACTTTGCCATTTCATCTTCTGTCAATCCGAAATACTCTAAACCCGCAACGCAGTAAGCCAACAGAATGTCGCTTCCTTCTGATTGTTCGAATCTCACATCATATTCTTGTTGTAATAACTCAGCCATATCCCACTTTCGTTGATCATCATTTCCCTCACCCATATAATAATAATCTGCCAACCTATATAATTCATCAAGCGCAAGTCTTGTAAAGGGATGATTTGTAACCATTTGACTATAGTGCGAATCTAGAATTTGGGGTTCCGTATAATATTTATCTTTAAACATTACTTGAATCAGTTCACCTATCGGGATAGAGTTTTTTTCTACAAGTGGTATGCACCAAACCTTTTCACCCGATTCCGTTTCACTTCTCTCCGTATTTCTCAACTTTTCATTTTGAAATAGATGATTGATCCAATAACCATTCACCACACCTGTTACATTATAATTTGTCATATAATCCAAATCTAACGGAGTCAATTCTTCTACAATCATGCTCTCTTGACTCTGTAATTTATCGACACGTGTATTGTAGTCTACTGTGAATACATGTTCATCTTCACTCATAAATCCTGTTGTATACGTAGTGAAATTAATTATATCCTCATTTGACTGATTTTCTACTATTAATAAATAGTCACTGTCTTTACTTTCAATTCGCAACGTGATTTTATTTTCCGATATGCCTTCTACCTTTCTCCACTGATCATTTATATGTGTAATGACCGTCTTCGTAAAATCCTTAAAAGAATCTCCATTTTTTCCATAGTACATTAAATGTCTACAAGCGAAAACAGTGGCTTCTTTACCACTTTTATATTTAAAACGTAAAACTGGTATACCGCTTTTTTCTACTTCTCTGACTTTAATCTTTAGCGGAGGGACAGTACTCGAAAGCCCTGCATTATTTAGTACACTTACAAGGTTTTGAATAGTAGACTGTCCATACGTGATCAAGGTTTTAGGCTCATGTTCATACAGGACTTTCAAAAACAACTGTGTAGCACGATCTATTTCATTTTTAGGTAATAATTTCAGATGTTTAGCTCGTGGAGTAGGATAGGTAATAACATTTGTGCGGAGTACTTTCTGTTTTGTTTCTTTTTCTAACAAATCAACCAAACTACTCGTTCCCAAACGAGTACGTGAAATACTAGTCTTGCCGTCATTAGACCTAAGATTGCTATAAAACTCATTAAATTTCTCTTCATTATATAGTAAATTAACATAACAATTCACACAAATGTCTTTAGGTGAAATCAATGTGGTTGGATTAATGCCTATTAAAAAGATATCAACAGGAATTTGAAATCCTTGTGGTAGCGTGAAAGGACGTAAATAAGGCATAGTGGTCGTCCTGTTATAAACTAGTGGTGTAACTAGTTGTTTCAATTCATCGATATTCATTTTCACCATCCTCCAGACAAGTTTTAATTTTACATTCAAGAACTACATAGTATTAAGTAATTATTCCGATTTTTCTACTTAATTCCAGTATACACTATCTACTATCATTTATTTCAGAAAAAAACAGTTTTAAAACATTTATAAAAAACAGGTCCCGACACGATTCTACATTTGTCGGGACCCTCTATAAAAACTCATTTCTTCAATTACATATTGTTGCTATTTAGATTCATTTAATGAGTGAGTGCAAATTTTCTCGATGGTATTACTCTCCCCAGTGCTCAGCAATGAATTCATTGCGCCCTGAACGCGCACGATCTTCTTCATAATGTTCTTCTTCTTTTATGTAATAATCTTGATGGTACTCTTCTGCCGGATAAAACGTTTCGGCTGGGCGGATGGGTGTGACGATCGGTTTTGCGAAAATACCGCTTGCAGCTAGGTTGTCTTTCGATTTTTCAGCAGCTTCCCGTTGTGCCTCTGTGTAATAGAAAATAGCAGTTGTGTAGGATGGGCCACGGTCTTGAAATTGACCTTCTGCATCAGTTGGATCGATTTGTTGCCAGTATACTTCAAGCAACTTCTCATAAGGAAATAGTACAGGGTCAAACGTGATTTCAACGACTTCCACATGACCGGATGTACCTTTTTTCACATCTTCATATGTTGGATGATCGAGATGCCCACCCATGTAGCCGGACACGATGTCTTGCACTCCAGGCCATTCTTTAAACGGTTTCACCATACACCAGAAACAGCCTCCTGCAAATGCTGCTTTTTCAACTTTTTTATCAACCATTTCTACCGTCTCCTTTTATATGATACCGAATACGTATTTTTGATTATAGTAGAAATAGCACCTGTATTACAAGCAATTAAGATGCATACAGGTACTCAAATCAGACGGTCTTCCAATGATTCGATTGCCAGTTTAAGTGCAGTTAAACGACGCGTATTTAATGTCTTTTGAGAACTACTATCCCCTGCTTTCGCAAGTTGTTTTTCAATAGAGGGAATCATACTTTGTAGAATATCTTTAGATGGTAAGATCGCTTCTTCATCATAGAAAAAGTCTACATCGTACCAAACATCTCGTAAGCTCTCCAAGCCCACATTTATGGCATCACGTCTTTTTAGTACGAGTGTAGTATTGGAACCTTTTTTCGTCATACTTTCATACGCATTCGAAAGCTTCATATAAGTGGACTCTAAAGATGCGATGGATAATTCTTGAACTTGTCGGCTAACTATTTTCATTTATGAACCTCGTCTTTCATTTCAACTATTCTACGATCGAATCGTTTTATATCATGTTATTTTAATCGGTGTGTCTTTCACTACTTTATAAACGGCTATGGCTGTTATCGCCGCTATAGCGAATGACGCTATAATCGCAACTGCAATAGTAGGCACTGGAATATGATAGGTAAGCAATCCCATCAAAGGTTTAGGAGTATTGAATGACCATAATAAATCATTTAACGATACGATTACGAGACTTGCCATAATCGTTACAAATCCGCCCATCCCCCCATAGCGATAAAATCCTAATCCGATTAGCCATCCGACTAGAGAGTACATCATGACGACTAGGAAATAAGCAATACTAGTCATGAACCAACTATTTACTCCAAGTGATGATAATACAACTTCTCTGAACACCTGTATGTTCAATACATGTACGATCCACGTTAGAATGGTTGTCAGACCGATGATCGTAATAGCTAAGCCTATTGCGGACAACAACACACCTTGGAAATAGGACTTTCTAGTAACACCATTCTTCACATATAGAGGTAAGAATACGGTGCTTGAAAGGATTCCACACACAAGCATAAATATTGTAGATGTTTGAAATGTAAAAGTGAGTAACGACATGGATCGTATATCTGGTTCATTGATAAACCAAACAATTGCAAAGTACGCTATATACACAATCGATAAATACCACGCTACTCATTTCATTTGGATTAAGTAGAGATCAGCAGCTACTTTCTTTCCTACTTCGTTCATTTTACAAGCCCTCCTTCGTTAAATGAATAAACAAATCATGAAGTGAAATAGTACCTATATCTAGCTCTTTTCGTTTTATTTCATCCTCTTTTTCTTTCGTTAATTCACCATACAACATGACCGATTTTGTGCCACCTAGCTGTTCTTCATTTAATACGTGAAGGCCCGAGACAGCTTCTAGTACATCATGAGTTGGACCTGTAACCGAATACCCTCTTTCTAGAAGCGTATCCACTTGCTCTTGAAGTATTAACTTACCTTGATGAACAACTAGAACTTCGTCAAATAAGTACTCCATTTCAGAAATTAAGTGTGTAGATAAAATGAAAGTCCGAGGATATCGTGATTGTTCCTCTAAGATTTCATTGTAAAAAATTTCACGAGTCGGGGCATCCATCCCTTGATAAGCTTCGTCAAAAATCGTGATAGGCGTTCTATTCGCTAACCCAATCGTTACTTGAAAAGCAGACTGCATACCTGCCGACAACGTCTTTAGAGGTTTGTTTAGTGGGAGTTGAAATACTTTAGCTAATTGTTCGGCGTATGTTCGATCAAATGTAGGACGGTAGCGCTCGGCTAGATCAAAGTATTTGTGAATGGTGTCATGGTTATCTTTATAGTCTGATTGATAAACAAATGTAATTTGAGACATGGCTTTCTCGTTCTCAAAAATCGTTTCTCCAACCATTTCAACTTCACCGCTTGTCGCTTTTCGGTAGCCGGCTAACAAAGATAGCAAGCTAGTTTTCCCTGCTCCATTACGTCCGATTAATCCATAAATCTTCTCGTTTTCTAACACCAAGTTGATATCATGCAATGCTTGAAAATCTTTATAAGAAACATTTGCATTCTTCGCCTCTACTTTTTTAGTCATCCTACACACTCCCTTTCAACTTTTCCATTAATTTCAGAATATCATTGTCGGTTAACATCAATTTCTTCGCTTCTTTTAACATCGGCAATACAAATTCCTCTGCGAATTCGTCTCTTCGTTTGACGATCAATTTCTCTTTTGCCCCTTCCATCACGAACATGCCCACACCTCTTTTTTTATAAATAATCTCTTCATCGACCAGGAGGTTAATCCCTTTCGAAACCGTAATATGATTAATTTTATAAAACTGAACAAGCTGGTTTGTGGATGGAATTTGATCATGCGCTTGCAGTTGATTATTCATAATCTGGTCCTCAATCATTTCTTTAATTTGAAGATATATGAGCTTTTTATCATCCAAAGTTTTACTCACCGCTCTATTCACCTCTTCTCATGTTATGTTATGTTATGTTATGCTATACCGTTGCATGGTGTTATAGTTATGTATATAACCATATAACAGTTTATTCTTTAAGTCAACTAAAAAAACGATCACATTGTACGTGATCGTTTTTTCGGGTATAAGATTATTGTGTCGCTTTCATTAGTCAATTGAATGTATCTCAATTTTAATTAACTAAACGTCTTATTGATTTCTACTCGATCATAATCTAAGATCCATTCATTGAACTCGTTATATATCCAACGAATTGTTTCTGTATCCACTCCAAGTAGATCACAGCCCCTGTCGTCGTAGACATAGTAGATGGTACCTTTCGTTTCGTTCAAAAAGTAGATTGGATAGTGAATGCTCGGACTTTTCCCCATATCCTGATTGCAAATCGCTTTCAAAAGTGCCGCATAGTGGAAATCCGAACGATGACATCTCAAGCTGAATCGATGTATACGATAGCTCTCGTCTTCATTCTCTTCTAGAAACGTCTCGTGTTGTAATCGGTACAATATTGACTGGTGTTTCACATACTTGGCAAAAACATTTAACTTCCGCTGCAGGGTAGAACCTTCTCCAAAGTCGTAAACATCTACTACGAGATATAGCTCATCTTCCGGAGCATGCAGCGCTTCGAATAAGTCGATAGCTCGTCGGTAGACTCCTGGTAGATATACAGGATTTTCGTGAATGCTGAGAGAACTTTCGTTCACGCCGAGTTCGAATCGTATGCTTGGTTTCCATGAGTAAAATAGTGGAGATTCGAGTTTTAAATTTGGGAAGTTATTTTCCAGGGAATTTGTTGGTGTCATGTGGTTCCTTCTTTCTAGAGAATAGGGTTCTGATGGAATTAATCTCCGTGTAAAATTTTTAAGATAGTTTCTTGTAAAGGAACCTTACTTCATGAATATAATGGATTTAGAAAACCAACGACACAAATAGTATCATTGGCTTTTTCCAATTTGAAATACCTAGAACATCAGCGGCCTACATTATGGCCGATCTTGACCGCCGTGCCGAAATGGAAGGCTTGAACCGGGCCAGCCTTGACCTTGTTGCATTGGGGGCGCGCCGGTCCCAGCAACACTATTCTGATTGACATCTACTGTAATCATAGAACCAGAATCCAATTGTATCTCGGCAGAATTCCCAAATGTTCTGATAAGTGTACCCGAAAAAGTACCGTTAGGAAGTGATACCCATATTCTCATACCAGGTCTATACTGTTGATTGAAATCTCCCGGATCCATATATCTAGCCATCAACCACACTCCACATATTATTCTTTCCTAGTAAGATATGTAAGAAAAAGATATATTCCTGTGCTGTTGACTAAATTCCTCTGAATTTTAATAAAAGCGTACCAGGTCTCGACACAATTCATAACCGTGTCGGGACCTGGTACCCAAAATCAGTCTTTCTCCGAAAATCAAGGATTCTTTTATAGTCTTCTATAACGTCTATTTCTGACCAAAACATACCGCTAACGTCTATAACATTTATGGTTATCTCATTTATAAATGAATATAAAACGTTCTCCCACCAAAAATAATGATTTTGCTGTTTTATTAGTTCCTCAAGTCTCTCTACGAACTTTCCCAAAAATACTTTCTTGATTTTTGCTATGCCGACATATTCACCACTATATTCTTTTAATTCTTTACCATGCCTGATTAGCTGATTACCATTACAATAGAAAAGGTAATCTAGTTCACTATTCGAATCCATCAGTAAAGTTTGTTCATGCTCAGAGCTTAGTAGTTTGTCCAACATATTCTGCTCAAAGTATACATCGGCATTCGCTATGATAATATCTTCATCATTCAGTTCGTTTCTCGAAAACCATAGAGAGGCTAGACTATTTGTAACACTATAAAATGGGTTGAAATAATATTTAACATCAAGATCCCATAGAAGATCCTTAATGATATCCGCTTTATACCCAACGACAATGATTACTTCAATATTATTTCTTTGGAATAATTCTACAGTATGGCGAATTAATGACCTCCCTCCTATATCAAGTGAACATTTAGGTACGTCTCCAATAAATTCGCTAATTCTTGTCCCTCTTCCGCCAGCCAATAATATAGCTTTCAAATATAACCCTCCCTTTACGAAATGGTTTTTAGATTTTTCTTTATTTCATCAAGTAGATATTGGTTATTTTCGATAGTAATAGCACCGAGATGTCCGACTCTAAATATTTTACGACTTAATTCTCCTCCGTTAGGCATTACATAGATATCACTATTCATCTTAAGCGATTGAACAACTGATTCAGGGCTTATTGATGTAAGTGGAGTTAAAGCTGTTAATGCATTTGAAGGGCTCTTAGTAGGAATTTTAAAAGGCAACTTGATAATTTCATTTCTAAAATGCACTGCTAGTTCTCTAGTTTCTTTAATAATTTTTGAAACACTTTCCTTCTCAATATACTTCAATTTTTTATTCAATTGGATTAAATTACTTACGGCTGGAGTATAGGGGGTCTGCCCTCTTTCACCGTCAAACAAGTATTTGTTGAAGTTAAAGTAAACGCTTTTAAAGGAAATTTCGCTTACACGATCTTGTGCTTTTTTGTCGAGAACAACATAGGACATACCGGGCGGAAGACCTAATGCCTTCTGGGAGCTTATAATAACTGCATTAGCATTACTTCCTTCCATGTCAAAAGGATCGGCTAAATATGAACTAATTGCGTCTACCACTAGGAGTAAATGATTTTTTTTACAAAACTCCTTAACCAAGTTTATATCATAGAGTACACCTGTAGAAGTTTCATGTATATTAATGAGAAGTCCGGTAAAACCTTTTTTTTCGTAAGGAATTACATCATCATTAGTTAAATCTTCAAAGAAGTTTAATTTAATCTCTTTATAATGTAGACTGTGGATTTGGCAAATCTCCGTGAACCTAGAACCAAAAACTCCTCCATTTACAACAAGCAACTTATCTTCTTGATCAAACAAATTTAAAACGGTTGCTTCCATTGCAGCTGTACCAGAAGCAGTTAAAAAAACTACTCTAGAATCTGAAGGAGAGTTTATACTTTGTTTTAACAGCTCTTCACTTTCTAATGTCATGGCAGAGAATTCTTCATTCCTAAAGTAAGGAATTTGATTGGACCCTATCTCCAGTATTTCTTTATCAAGTGTGACAGGGCCGACTGTGAAATTTAACAATATAGCTCCTCCTTCTATATGTGTTGATGTATCGATGGTTTGACCGCCTTAGTTTAAATATATTTAAAGTATACACTAAGAGATATAAATAGTTATCTAAATCTTCTATATAGTTAACGACACGTATTCATTTCAATGGAAATTCACGGAAATCCCTATTCTTTATCCACACTTACTCCAAGATAGCGATCCTACCCCTAATCTAGCTAACAAGCATTGGGACCTAGTATCTCGAATTTAAGACCCCATGCATCTCCAACTGTTTATAAAGCGACGGTGAATTACATTTATCAGCAAAAACCCTCCTGCGACTGATTTAGGTCGTAGAAGGGATTTCTTTTATAAAGTATATTTCCATCAAAATAATTGAAATTTAGGGAATGGTATTAGGTGCTACGTCATGCTACTTTGAATTTAAGATAAAGATTATTTTCAAGAGCATGTAGCGCTTCGAATAAATCGATAGCTTTTCAGTAGACCTCTCAATCGATTTTCGTAAATGCTAAGAACCTTCGTTCACTCGGAGTTCGAATCGGCTGCTTGGATTCCATGAGTAAAAGAGCGAATTCCTACTTTCAGGTTGGAGAATTTATTTTCCAGGAAATCTAATGTTGTCATGTGGTTCCTTCTTTTTGGAAATATTCTATCCTAAGAAATTCCTGAGTTTAAAATATTCATTCTGTTATTAGTAAACAAGAATATTGAAACTATCATGTTAGATTTTTATGGTAGTTTCTTTACACAAGTAACTAGCAAAGCTATGCTATTTACTTTAATGATGTTCTAATCATAAATAGAACATAAGTGAAACCGTGGGCATTTAGATATGACGGAATTTTTCTCAATGTTATCTTTATTAAATTCGATTATTTATTATTTATTAGATGGTTTTTCTATTAAAAAGAATGTAAAAAGGGATTGGGTTTGTAAGCATTGTAATTCTTTGAACAAATCAAAATCCTATAACTGTCATAGCTGTGGTGCAAATAAAAAATAGATACACAATGAAAATATCGGCATATTAAAAAGCGCCTGGTTAAGAAACTACAATAAATGTTTCCTGCCCAGGTGCTTTTTTCTATTCTATCGTCCGAGAACATCGGGATTCAACAAGTTCGCTGGTTTCTTGCCTTCAAGTCCTGCTATAAGATTATCAGCAGCAAGATGCGCCATCGCGACTTCTGTTTCATGGGTTGAGGAGCCAATATGCGGCAAAGTGACGACGTTCTTCATCTGCAACAGCGGATTCTCGGGGTCGACAGGTTCTTGTGCGAACACATCGAGGCCAGCTGCGGCGATTTCATTTTGTTGTAGTGCATCGATTAGATCTTCTTCAATGATAGTGCTGCCACGTGAAATATTGAGGAATATAGCGGACGACTTCATTAGACGAAACTGTTCGCTGCCGATCATGCCCCGCGTTTCTTCGGTCAACGGGATTACGAGACAGACGTAATCAGATTCTTTCAGCAAATCGTCAAGATCCCTGTAAGATGCATCAAACCGTTCCTCCGCTTCCGGCTTCCTCGTTCTCGTATGATACAGGATGTCCATATCGAAGCCGAACCGCGCGCGTTTGGCGATTGCACTGCCAATACGCCCCATTCCAATGATACCGAGAGTTTTGTGATGGACGTCCACACCGTACCATTCATTCGGCAGAAGGCCTTTCCACAAACCTCGTTTAACATAACCATCAAGCTCAGGCATCCTCCGCGCCGTCGCAAGCATCAGCCCCATCGCCATGTCAGCCACAGTATCGTCGAGCACGCCAGGCGTATGGGTCCCCATCACACCGCGTTTTGTCAGATCGCCCAGTTCGAGATTGTTGTAACCGACAGATACGTTGCTGATAATTTTCAGATTCGGCGCTTTATCGAGTGTCGCTGCGTTCCCAGGAAAACCGATTCCGATCACGCCTTCCGCCTCACGCAAGAATTCAGGAAAATCGGCGTCGTTTTTTGGGTCTTTGAACAATCGAACGTCATAGTCCTCCGCTAGTCGATCATAAACCGGTTGCTCCAGCCGTCGATAGGCGAGTATTTTCTTTTTCATGTATATTCCTCCCTATAGGTTGATCCTTACTGTCAGTATACATGAATGGGTTCTGACAAATCATCTGCTTTCTTACCTTCTAGAGGAACTTTCATAGATAAACATATCTGTGCTTTAGACAAATGCGAGTATTTTAAAAGGTACCTGCGAGAGAAACTAACGTGTATGCTTAAACATTCATGAAAGTTTCGTTCACAGGTACCTTATGAAATTTTCAAGATCACTTTCCGCACAAGTTCTTTACAAAGTTTTTAATCCTCATTCTCCCCCAAATCCTCCATGTCCTTCGGGTAGTTCACCGTCCCAATTCTTTCCCCAGTAGCTTCATTCACTGAATGTATTGTCACATCCAGCTTGTCGGCATGTACTCCATCAAACAATTGATAGAACATACCCGCCATACCTAGACCTAGAACAGCGAATCCGTCGAAACTGTTCTCGAATACTTCTTGATCAACAACCATTGAAAATTCTTTGAAATTCTTGTCGTAGGTAATATCTTTAATAGAAGAAAACTCATCATTGCTGACTAAATCATCCGTATATTCAACCAGGTTGTTTTTCATCTCTGTCATTAATTCTTTATGCTTTGCTTTCGACATTTTATACGTAATTGTGTCATCTGAATTTACGGTCGCACTCTTCATGCCACTTTCTTTTGCGTTTGCTGCTACTTCATTTAGATCCTCGTCTGGAAAGAAGGATACCGGTATGGTTATTTCCACATCTAGCAAACCTTTGTCTACCGCCACTGCTCCATTCGTATCTTCTGATTTTTCCACTTCATCCGCTTTTTCACTTTGCTCTTGATTGCTATTCTTCACTTCATTTGATGAACAGCCCGCTATAAGAACTAGCATGAGTAATAATAGTGTAGCTACGTTCTTTTTCATTTTCCTCATCTCCCTATTTAGAATGACCTGTGCAGCTATGTGAGCGACAACCAGAACCCTTAAACATTCATGATAGTTTAATACATAGAAACACTTTTTCAATAACGCATATTTTAATTATTGCTGAAAACTCACATCAAACCTAAACGGCTCAATAGTAATTTCGTAATTATCACTAGAGCCTTCTGCATAGATTTGGAACTCTGTTGTA
This sequence comes from Sporosarcina sp. P17b, assembly GCF_002743115.1. Taxonomy (NCBI): domain Bacteria; kingdom Bacillati; phylum Bacillota; class Bacilli; order Caryophanales; family Caryophanaceae; genus Sporosarcina; species Sporosarcina sp. P17b. The sequence continues at coordinate 274,095 of NZ_PDYP01000005.1, forward strand.
TCCTCGCTTAAAGGTGGATATATTACTACACCGGACGTATTTGTTCCTGGTAGGATTTCGCTTTGAGGCTCCTCTAGATCCGATTCGTAATCACTTTCGTTTTCAAGTTGTTTTCCATCCGCGACTAGCTTAGAGTTGAAGCTATAAAAGCTGACTTTTTCACTAGATGTATTAGTTATTGTAAAAAACACTCGTGTTTGTTTCTCTGATAGTTCTACTTTCTCTACCTTCATTTCATAACCGTGTTGCTCTTTCGTTTCGTTAACTTCTATTGTCTGCAACGTAGGGGCCATAGCGTCTGTATAACCTATGATTTCTAATTCTGTTGCTTCAATCATCGGCATAGTGAGTTCTGCACCCATCATGTTTTCCCCCTTAAACTCATCTTTTATTATGCCTGTTATTTTTAGGTAGTCTTCATCAGATACTGAAAGGGATGCGTCAGGATAGAATACGATAGTATTTTGTTCATATTTCTCTGGATTTGCGTATACTTGCAAGTAAACGCCGTCGTCATCTTTTTCGGGCGTATTCATCACTCTGCCTATATAGCTGACTTCGTAGTTTTTGTACTTCTTTGGATTGGTGTACATTTTATCGAAATCTTCTGCTGCTAACACTTTGCCTTTTCCATCAGCTTGAGTTTCTTCAACTTCTTGTGCCGTGTCGTTCTTCTCTTCCTTCGCCTCATCAGTTCCGCATCCAGCCAATAATAAAACTGCTAAAGCACTTCCAACGTAAAATCTTTTCTTAAACATTTCATTCTCCTCCATTACTCATAAAATTATGTATTTCTACGACATCTGTTCAAATATGTTGCAAGTTAGCAACGTACAGACGGCATCTTGTGAGAAAAGTTTCAGATTATTTATACAAACTCTTTTATTAATCAATTCCAACTATCTCTTATACTTCATTTTAGTAGCTTTAAAAAAGAGCACCAAGCCCCAACACTATTCTAAATAGTGTCGAAACCTAGCACTCTTAACTCACTTGCTGTTTTTCATTTTTGTTATCTCGATTTCATAGTACAGCTTATGCTTAGTCGGCGCTTTCACATCCACCGCATAACGCACTTCTTTTCCGTTAGTTAAGCGGACTGTCGCGATATAGTTGCCGTGTCTATTGACGCGAATGAACACATCCGGTGAATCGATATATCCTTCAAAAGCCATATTGTCGGATATCACCACTCCATCGGTTTGGGCGAAACGAATACTTTCGACCTTTTCACCCGCTGCCATTTTCAGCCGTGCACGAGTCTTTAAAATTTCGCTCGGATGTTGAAGCTCGATCTTCAATCGACCGTTCACCTTTTTCACATCGACATAATATTTATCGTAATACCGTTTAATGTTTTGCGCTTCCATGCCATAATTACCACCGACTTGAAGTGTTCCTCTGCCCTCTTTAAGCGGCGTCAACTGTAAGCGGTCGCCTGTATAGCCAGCAGGTGTTTGTCTGCCTTTAATGATCGCTGCATGGTAGATTTCAGAGTTCGGAATGAATTCATCCGTATCCTCATCCGCCATGATTTCCGAAAATCGCATCATCATTCCGGACTTATCGCCTTGCGTTTTTATAGAATACGTATCAGGATACACGCGCTCCGTTGTCAGCATCAGTTTAGAAGCTTGCCCTCTTGTCACGAATTCATTGATGCCGAACCTCTCGGGTGTCACGCCTGAAGTGATGCCGAGTTTATACAGAATCAACACATTGGCACCGTGTGAATTAGTCGATTTCACATCATGGAAAGGATTTTCCTTAGAAATGAAATCAAAACGCGGCAAATCATATGCTTTAACAAGAATAGAAGCCAGTTGCCCACGTGTGACAGGATCATTCGGACCGAAATTGCCGTTCGCATAACCTGACATGATTTCTAGTTCTGCAAGCTTCGCGATGGAATTGTAATAGCCATTTGCTTTCGAAACATCCTTAAATCCTGGATCCTGTACATAATAATCCGGGTTTTCTTTCAGCAGCTTCACGATGATCGCTGCAGCTTGCCCGCGAGTGATGGGATTGCCTGGTTTGAACAGGCCGTCCGCATACCCCGTAATAATATGACGTTCCGCCAATTCATTAACCGCCTCCGCAAAGTGCTTTGTTTCAGGCACATCTGTGAACTTCTGGTTACTAGTGGCCATACTTGTTAATGGCAAACTCAGAGCGAGAGCTACCGTACTAAATGCTACCCAGATCTTTTTCATTGTGTTCCTTCCTTTCTGTTCTGTAATCATAAGTCAACGTACAGACGCTAAATTTCCAATATAGTTTCAAAGATTATTATTATTTTTTTGTATAATAGGGTTGGTATATATAGGTAAATAGAATCTTTTGAGCATAACGAATTTGAAGGACTTATTACACTTGAAGCGGCTGCTCAAGAAGCTATGCAAGGTTAAATTAAAACAGACTCCTGATTGGCTCACATGACGAAGTGGGCTGATCAGGAGTCTAGTGTATTGTTTAGGTATTCAAGTTAATTTCTCAAGTAACAGTTACAGTACGTCACAGATATTAACTTCTCAGTCCACGGCCTTTTTCAATCAAATACCAGTTGATTACGTAAAGCACTACGATAAACGTAATCGAAATGAGAATGGAAAATAAAATGGGAACGTCGATCACACCGAGAATCCCGAATCGGAATCCGGAAATCATGTAAACGATTGGGTTGAACTGTGAAATCACCTGCCAAAATGGAGGCAACATCGAGATGGCAAAAAACACCCCACCTAAGTAAGTCAACGGCTGAAGAATAAACGTAGGTACAATAGACACATCGTCAAATGACTTGGCAAAAATACCGTTCAACAGGCCGGCCAACGAGAACAGAATAGCCGTCATCAAAAACGTCAAGATGACCATGCTCCACGAGTGCACTTGCAACGGAACGAAAAACAGAGAGATGATCGTGACCAGTATCCCTACGAGAACACTTCTACCTATTCCTCCAATGACAAAGCCCCAAATAATAATATGAGTCGGTACAGGGGCAACTAATAGTTCTTCAATGTTCTTTTGAAACTTTTGCGAGAAAAATGATGACGAAACATTTGAGTAGGAACTGGTGATGACTGACATCATGATCAATCCTGGGACAATAAATTCCATGTAAGAGAATCCGTTCATTTCGCCAATCCGTTTACCAATCAAATTCCCGAAAATGATAAAGTACAAAGAAGTTGTGATGACTGGCGGGACCAATGTTTGGATCCAGATTCTTAAATAGCGGTTCGTTTCTTTGACCGATAGACCTTTTAATGCGGTTAAATATAATTTAAACATGTACATCCTCCACTACGCAGTTTCTTCTGTAAGCTTTAAAAATAACTCTTCTAATCGATTGGACTTGTTGCGCATAGATAACACTTTAATCCCTTGTTCTGTCAATTGGTTAAACACTTCATTGATCCCTTGATCACGTGCTACCTCTACAGAAAGAGACCCATCGTCCAGGAGTTCACTAGTATAACCTTTAATCACTGGCGTCTGTCCTGAAGGTTCGATATCTAAAATAATGGTTTCATATTGAAGCTTAGCGAGCAATGATTTCATACTAGTATCTTCAATCAGCTGCCCTTTTTGAATGATCCCGATATTACGACACAACATTTCGGCTTCTTCCAAGTAATGTGTTGTCAGAATAATCGTCGTGCCATTTTCATTCAATTCTTTAAGAAATGTCCACATCTCTCGTCTTAATTCAATATCTACCCCAGCTGTAGGCTCATCAAGAATAAGTAAGCGCGGTTCATGCATCAAAGCACGTGAGATCATCAGTCGACGTTTCATCCCTCCAGAAAGCATCTGGGCTTGAACATTTCGTTTCTCCCACAAATCAGACTGCTTCAAGTATTTTTCGCTACGCTTTAGCGCCTCTTTCCTAGACACACCGTAATAGCCCGCCTGATTCACTACAATCTGCTGAACCGTTTCAAACGGACTGAAGTTGAATTCTTGAGGAACCAGACCGATCTGCAGCTTGGCTTGCATTAACTGCGTATCCATATCATAGCCAAAGACATTCACTTTTCCTGATGTCTTATTGACGAGAGACGTCACAATTCCGATAGTTGTAGATTTGCCGGCACCGTTAGGACCTAAAAGAGCATAAAAATCCCCTTCCTCCACTTTCAAATCGATGCCACGCAAAGCTTCAACACCACCAGCATAGACTTTTTTTAGATCTTTAATTTCTAATGCGTATGTCATTCTATTTATCTCCTCACCATCTTTGTGATCGGGTTTATATAAATATCCATTTGCCAGTATACCATTCCTATAGTAGAGGTACCAGGTTCTCGCACCAGTCTGAATGGTGTTAAAACCTAGTATTTCACGATTCAACTCAATAAAGAAAGAGTACCAGCCATCGATATGGTGATCGATAGCTGGTACTTTAAGGTGCCTTGTTCCAATACATTTTCGGATTATAAAAACTAATATTTTTACCAGATGTAGTAGAAATCGTGAAAAATACTCGTGTTTGTTTCTCTGATAGTTCTAGCACGATAGCTCCGTTCAGACGGCAAAATGCAAGATAAGTTTAAAATTTTTATGCGCTCATATTATATTAAACAATTTTAGTTATCTTCTAGACTTCCAATTACTTCTGCCAATAACTCTACTCTTTTACTTTATTCTACATTAATCTATACGCTTTTAAAGTCAAATACTCCTTTCATTTCCTCGCTCCTCCCACAAAATCACCACCCCAACCCGCATAAAACAACAACAATAAGGACATGATGAATAAAACAGTAATGAAAAATCAATATATATGCGTTCCTACGCAAAATACCAAACAGTAAATGAGGTAGTGTATGGGCTTTTTCAAAAAGAAAGTGAATACTAAAGTACAATCCACTCCCCCTAGCCAAACGAAAGAAAATACTTCACCTAATGATCTAAAGACAAGTCTTCAAGACAATATACAATTTGTAAAAGATAGCCTTGGTTCGAGCACGGATATTGTCATTCGTGAAATTCGAATTGGTAAAGGTGGATCGGTAAAAGCAGGGATTTTCTATACTGACGGCTTAAGCGATACACCGGCATTGCAAAATTTCATCATGGAATCGTTGATGTTAGATATAAAAGGGACCCCGTTAGAGAAGAAGTTAACGCCTGAACAAAATCTCATAACTGCTTTAAAAGATTTTGCTATGACGGTGGGAGAGATTAAAGATCTAACCAATTTTGATGATCTTTTTACTTCTCTTTTATCTGGGGATGCTATTTTGTTAATTGATGGATATTCTGAAGGTTTGGTCATTGGAAATAAGCACTGGGTTGAGCGTGGGGTAACGGAACCAACGTCTCAGACAGTAGTTAGAGGACCGCGCGAAGGTTTTTCTGAAAATCTGCGTGTCAATACGGCATTGGTTCGTCGGAAACTGAAAGATCCAAGTCTTTGGATGGAGTCAAAAGTGATTGGGACACGGACGAAAACGAATGTTGCGATTATGTATATCCATGGCATTGCTGATGATAAAATCGTCGATGAAGTCCGTTTACGTTTGGACCGAATTGATATTGATGGGATTTTGGAAAGCGGTAATATCGAGGGGCTAATTGAAGATTCAACGTACTCCCCTTTCCCTACCGTTTTTAATACCGAACGTCCCGATACAGTCGCTGCAGCACTTCTCGAAGGACGCATAGCCATTTTAGTGGATGGAACTCCTTTTGTACTACTTGTTCCCGCACTATTCGTCCAATTTTTCCAATCTCCTGAAGACTACTATGTGCATACCGGTATTGGAAGTCTGATTCGACTTCTACGCTTCTTTGCATACGTGATTGCTTTGCTTGCACCCGCATCATTTATTGCGATCACCACTTTCCATCAAACGATGTTACCGTCAGCGTTGCTGCTTAGCCTGACAGCACAACGAGAAGGTGTGCCATTTCCGGCATTTATTGAAGCCGTCATAATGGAAATCACTTTTGAAATTTTAAGGGAAGCAGGCGTTAGGATGCCCCGCTCCATCGGTTCAGCCATGTCCATTGTAGGTGCGTTCGTAATTGGTACCGCAGCAGTCGAAGCAGGCATTATTTCAGCCGCAATGGTCATCGTCGTTTCCATAACCGCTATATCAAGTTTTGTTTCGCCTACTTACAACCTTGCGATATCTGCAAGGATACTCCGCTTTGGATTTATGGCACTAGCTGCTTCGTTTGGTTTATACGGTATTGCCATAGGTTTCGTAGCTCTGATTCTCCATTTATGCAGTTTACGTTCATTTGGTGTGCCTTATATGTCACCATTAGCTCCATTCAATGTTTCCGATCAAAAAGATACGTTGATTGTGGCACCTATATGGAAAATGTTTACCCGCCCACGCCTAACTAATCAAACAAATAGGGTAAGACAACAAAATCCAGCTTCCGCAAAGCCACAGCCACCCAAAAATGAAGATTAGGAAAGGGAGTATATGATGAAAAGGTGCATAGTTACTCTTCTGTTTCTCACTCTTTTCTTGTCTGGGTGCTGGGACAGGAGGGAATTAAATGAGCTGGGTATCGCAATGGCAATAGGAATCGATAAAATAGAAAATGAATACGTAATAAGTGCACAAGTGGTCGTACCTTCGGAAGTATCCATGAAGGCAAGTACGGGACGTTCTGCAGTCACTCTCTATACAGCAACCGGGGAGACTGTATATGAAGCCATTCGAAAAATGACAAAGAACGACCCACGAAAAATGTATCCGGGACATCTACAAATTCTAGTCATCAATGAGGACTTGGCTAAAGAAGGAATAGCCGAATCATTAGAATTGCTATCAAGGGATTGGGAGCTTCGATCGGACTTCTACGTAGTAGTTACGAAAGATATAACGGCTACTGAAGTATTGAATGTGACTACACCTATAGAAAACATCCCAGCTAATAAAATGTTTAATTCCTTAAAAACATCAGAAAAAAACTGGGCCGGGACAGAAGGCGTTATATTAGATGAGCTAGTAACCAATCTGATAAGTGACGGAAAGGAAGCGGTGTTAACAGGGATTCAAGTATTAGGTAACAAAGAAACAGGAACTAGCAAACAGAATGTGGAATCGATTACTCCATCTACGCGAATTGAGTATGATAATTTAGCTGTGTTTAAAGGAGATCAGCTAGTCGGCTGGTTAAATGAAGAAGAAAGCAGAGGCTACTCAGATATCACCAACACCGTTAAAAAAACCGTAACCTCTATTTCATGTCCTAAAGAAGGAAAAATCATTATAGATATTTTTCGATTTCATTCTAAAATTGTAGGTTCTATAAACAAAGGTGAACCTGAGGTGGATATCAAAATTGAAGCGGAAGGCAATATAGGGGAGGTTTTATGTTCAATTGATATTATGGAACCTGAAACCATTGACAAGCTAGAGAAAATTTATGAAGAAGAAGTGAAAGAGATTATTCATCAAACGATCGAGTCAGTACAAAAACAATATCAATCAGACATTTTTGGATTTGGTGAAGCTATTCACAGATCCAACCCGAAAGAATGGAACGAGATGAAAGAGCACTGGGATGAAAAGTTTTCCGATTTAACCGTGAATGTTCATATTGATATGAAAATTCGTCGCATCGGTACAGTAAATAATTCCTTCTTAAAAAAGATAAAGGACTAACTCATCATGATAAATAGTATAGGTATTCTCTTAATAGCAGCTGCCATTATCTGGTTTGATGTTCCCCCTCTCTTAGATAAAAAACAAAAAAAAGAATTGCTTGCGTTTTCTGTTTTTCTTACAATCGGAGTTGTATTAGGCATGGTGCTTGGATTTGGAAAGTCGATTCCAACACCACTGGACTTACTCACTTTTTTATTCACACTGTTAACTAACCTGATGGCTCCTTTGCTGAAGTAAAGATCTAAGTAAAGGGAAAGGTAGGATATGAAATAATGCAAAACGTAAAAATTAATCCATATCAATTTCTAATTTTGGTTATTTTCTTTACGGTTGGTACAGGCATCTTAATTGTCCCGTCAGTTTTAGCTACTGAAGCGAAGCAAGATGCTTGGATTGCAGCAATCGTGGGGACAGTAATCGGCTTATTAGTCATATGGCTATTCACAACTATATCTCTTTGGTTCCCACACCTAACCTATATCCAAATCAATGAAAAGATATTTGGTAAATGGATAGGAAAAGCTGTTTCCGTACTATTCGTATCCATGGCCACTCTTTACACATCTAGTCTTTTGTATTACTCGGCGACATTTATAATGACCAATATGATGCCTAACACTCCAGTAGTAGCCCTGAATATTCTAATGATGGGGATCGTCGTAATGGGCGTCCGGCTTGGATTGGAAACGATCGCTCGTTCTGCAGAAATTTTTATTGTCGTATTTTTTGTCCTTTTTCTCATTTTAGCGGTGTTTATTTCACCTCAAATCAAGTTTGAAAATTTACAGCCTGTATTTGAGGCAGGGACCAAAACGATCGTTCAATCCAGCATCTATTTTATTACCTCTTCCTCTGTCAACGCGATTGTGTTATTGATGATCTTCCCCGCTTTGATTAATAAAGTGAAACAAGCAAAAAAGTCATTTCTACTTGGAAACTTAATAGGTGGAATCTTCATCCTCATTTTTACATTCTTAAGTGTTTCGGTAGTAGGTGCCGATGATACAGCTAGACAGATTTATCCTAGCTATGAATTGGCCAAACGAATTAATGTTGGGGATTTTGTACAGCGCATTGAAGAATTGATGGGTTTCCTTTGGTTTATCGCCCTCTATTTTAAGACGATTCTTTATTTTTATGCTTCTGTTTTAGGCATTGCACAACTATTAAATTTGAAAGACTACCGCCCTTTAACGTTACCCTTAGGCATGTTGGCCATTATACTCTCTCTTGTGATCTATCCTAACGTCGTCTACCAAAAAGAAGTGGAACAATCGACTGAAATATATTTCTCTATTACTATTGGACTGTTCTTTCCTCTTTTGCTCGCTATCGTATACGCATTTCGAAAAAATAAATTGAAAAAGGAACCCGATAGCCCTTAGTGAATCCGCTTAGGAATTGATGGTACATCAAGTAATCCAGCTCATTTGCTAACGTGAAGATGAGCTGGATTTTGATGTAAAAAGATCAAAATGTACATATCAGCTACAGAGTATCTCTTATTGACTTACTTCCCACTACCGCCTTTCCCCCACTATACAAACCGCCAGCAGATAATCCCATGACAATTCCACTCAATACTCCACTAGCCCAGTCCTCTGGAAATACATATACGACTCCGCTTGCTACACCAAGTACTATCGATACAACCGGACACAATTTCTTCGGCAGCCCATAGCCTTTTAACGCATCCACCAATCCGACGATCACTGGGACCAACACCATATCTGTTATTTCCACAACCCTCTCTCCTTTCCTTTATAACATACGTTGCACTAAGCGCTTCCCTGCTTCTACATGACCAACGTACACCGGAAACTGCATCACTCGTTTTCGGTACTCATACAAACTTTCTTCTTCGCCTGATTCAACAAAGGTTAATAAATTCGGCATCAATCTGTCGGCATGTGTGACTTTCACACCGGTCTCGCGAAACGTTTCGCTATGTAACCGATAAGCGTCTGCCTCTTTCTTGCTAAGATAAAACGCATACCAATTCGGTTGCTTACTTTCCACCACAAAGAGTTTGATGTCTCCAATACGCAATATGTTTTCTTTCATCGATTGCTGAATCGCTTCCTGATCGAATTCGATTTCTTTCAATTTCTCGCTGTCTTCCTCCATACGGATTTTTTGATTGCTGATTGCCCAGAAGATGCTGTGGGCGGTTAGGGACATATCGGTATCGATCGCGTAATCGAATAGTTCTTCAACTGTGATCATGTGTAGCCTCTCCTTTTTTAACCTTGTAGGTCTCTGAGTCGACCCGTATCTTTGTCGTAGTGGACGGTGAAGCTGCCGACTGGGCCATTGCGGTGTTTGGCAACGGTAATATCCAGATGATTCGATACTTCCGAGTCCTGGTCGTAGTAGTCATCCCTGTAAAGGAAGCACACGACATCAGCATCTTGTTCGATGTTGCCTGAGTCACGTAAGTCGCTCATCATCGGGTGTTTGTCTTGACGTTGTTCGACGGCTCTTGATAGCTGCGACAAGACGACGACCGGGCAGTTAAATTCTTTCGCCATGGATTTTAGATCTGCGCTAATTTGACCGATTGCTTGATTTTGATTGTTCGCTGTTTCTTCCGGTCGGATGATCTGCAAGTAGTCGACGAAGATGATCGGACGCTTTTCTGGATTTGCTTTAATGATTTTACGGGCTGCTGCTTTCATTTGGCTCACTTTTAATCCGCTTCGGTCGTCGATTCGGATCATAGCACTTTGCAGGAGTTCTAGCGCCTTCATCCAGCTATTCTTTTGTGAATCAGGAAAGTACTTATACGGATCGCGCATTTTCAAACGACTGTATCCACCAACTGAGGCAATGAGTCGGTCTGATAGTGTTTTACGGCTCATTTCGAGTGAGAAAATCATTAGCAAATGATTAGCCAATCCAGCAGTAAGTGCGAAATGATTGAGTGTGTCCGTCTTGCCCATCGATGGTCTCGCCGCAATGACAATGAATTCACCATCTCGGAATCCGTTCAGTACATAATCCATAGACTGTAAGCCCGTACTTATTCCTGTCATGTCCGGTGCTTTGATGAATGGTTGTTCGTATTGAGATGCAAGATAGTTGTCGAGTAACTCCAGTTCCACGGATGCATGATCACTATCCAGTTCGTCTAAAGCATTCTGAACCTTCCCAATCACCCACTGCTCGGCCAACGCTCGCTGCAAAGTCTTTTCCGTTTCAATCTTCTTATACTTGTTAATCACGATATCCAAGTATTCGTCAAAGCGATCCGGGTTCGCAAAGCGACGTAAATCCGATACATAATTTGCTCCACCTAGTTCTGCTGGTTCACGTGTCGTCAGAATGGTAATGAAGTCGACTGAGCGTCCCTGTAATGCCAATCCTTTCATGGACAGATAAATACTTCTGTGTAGCTGTGTCTCAAAGAAAGCTACTTGGATTCCACTGTCGAGTATTAGATAGTTTTCTTGCATCATCGTACCGAGAAGACTTTTTTCTACTAGTTCGTTCATCATACGTGATCATCTCCTTTCGTGAAATCTAGCACTGGCGGAACGAGCGGGCGTCTTTTCGGTTTCTTCGACAAAGTCTGTTCGTTCACATAATTTTCGAAGTTACTTGCGCTAAACAACGTCGCAGGCCGCAAGTATTGGTTGAATTCTGGTAGATGCAACCACTGATTTGTTTTGAGGTCGATGACACGTATGAAATCTTCTTGTGTATATCCCTCGCTCAATCGATCGTTGATACATTTTCGAGTAGTAACGTTTTCAGTTTTGAACTGTTTTGCGGTTTTGTTATTTAAGTACTCAATAACAGAATGGAGGACGTCGAGATTCATCTCGACACTCTTTTTATTCTTTATTATTAAAGGTTCTTTAAGTTCTTTAGTTATTGGCTTGCCCAATTCCGACACCTGGACTTGCTTAACATCGACACGTGCAGATGGCGGTGTTGAGCAAGCGATTTGCCCGATTCCGAACGAAGTTTTTGGAAATAACGTATAGTCAATTCGATACCATTTCGTTTTATCAATTTTCATATGGTTGTGTTGATCCGTTGAAATGAGATAGCCCTTATTTTCCAAATCATAAATTATACGGCGAATCGTATTTGTAGACCAAAACGTAAACTCTTTTGTCCAGTCCACATACGTCTTATAGACCCATTTATGACCGTCCTTACTATTTTTGGAAACAAGCGAACGGAAGTGTAATTGCTGTAAAAATAGTGCGCCATTTATTCCCACTTCGTGTACAAGCGATGGTAATAACGGAATCGTCTCTTCTTCAATTAATAATTTCATATGGTGGTCCCCCTAAATTTGTTGTAAGAGTACGCGTTTCGCACTCCTTACACTCCATATAGAAAGTTTTTCAGGAAAGGATACTCATTTTGAAAATTAATTTTACGAAATTTAAAAATGAGTTGAAGTAATGTACTCCAACCCCTTGTAACGTATCGCTTTTCTTCACACACATATCGCATAATTAATTCGATAATATTTCGATGTACTTCCTTCTCTGCCGGTCATTACGTCCAAATAGCCGATGGTTTCCAAATTCAAAAGAATGCTTTCGATCATCTTGAGCGACCAGAATGGGAACATCTCTTGCCATTCATTTGCCGTTTTATAAATCCAGCAATCTTGATTTTGTTCATTTTTCAAGCTGTAAACATACGCATGAATTTCTTGCAATGCGAGGTATTCATGCCAGGCGTTTTGTTCCACTAATAAATTCGGCGTTTTTAAATAGTGCATAGTAGCGGTTTGTCTCATATCCCATTCCCCCTCGATGTAACTTGCTCGTTTCATACGTTATATAGCGAGATTTATAGAGAGGGATACACAAAAAATAAACCGGTCGCTTTTACTACAAGCGGTCAGTTTATGATCTTTACTGATTGGGTGCTCAATCTCACCCACAAGTGTCGTGCCGTGTTATCGTTCCATTGATACTCCAATGAATGCTATACTAAGATACGTTGAAAACAGACTGCTTTAAGCTATCATCATCGATAGACATGGTTGTAATGATTTTCCAACGATTTCAGTTTTCTACTGCAGAAGAATAGCCGCTGAGGAAGTAATTGGGGGTGCCTAGTTACGCATAGAAGTATTTGCAGTTTTTAATCATTCATCCATATCGTCAAATCAAAAATCTGCTAAATGAGTGCTTTGCAGCGTGTATCATTCATGCTTCTTTTAAACTTAGCTACAACTCATTCGAATCATGCAATGGATCATTTCATCACCGTTTACAAGACATGCTCTTCGAATTTCACATAAAGAATGACATTACATAAAACTGCACATACTAATTTGCAGTTGGAAATGGGGGATTATATTGAATATCACAAAAGTATTCTGGTATAGCATAGTCATATGTATAGCAATTGTACTTTGGGGATCTATTGCCCCTGAACATCTAAATGGATTAACCGCATCTATGACAAGTTTTATTTATACTCATTTTGGTTGGTTTTATATGCTCGTCATTGTTGCCATGATAAGCTTTTGTTTTTATATGATGTTCTCACGTTTTGGTAAAATCAAACTAGGAAAAGATAGTGATCAACCAGATTACAGCTTACCAGCATGGTTTGCCATGTTATTTAGTGCAGGTATGGGAATTGGGCTCATGTTTTTTACAACAGCAGAAACGATTTCACATGCTTTCATTAAATCACCAAACGCTGTGCCGGGATCAGAACAGGCGATTTTGGATTCTATCCAATATACATACTTACACTGGGGTTTTCATGGCTGGGGATTATATGCCGTTGTCGGTCTGATCTTCGCTTATTTTAAATTTCGTGTCGGTGCACCTGGGTTAATTAGCGCAACACTTGAACCATTATTTGGAGAAAAGGCTATGCGTGGTCCATTCGGGCAAATAATTGATACCCTCGCTATTTTCGCAACCGTTGTCGGCGTTGCCTCCACACTTGGATTTGGCTCAGCACAAATTAATAGTGGGTTAACCTATGTATTTAATACACCCAACACTTTTTGGTTTCAGTTGCTTATTTTGGCGATTGCGACTGTCATTTTCATCCTATCTGCTTGGTCAGGTATTGGAAGTGGTATAAAATACTTAAGTTCAATTAACATGTGGCTTGCCATCATACTATTATGCGCACTATTTGTAGTTGGTCCATCGATGTATATTTTAAATATGTTCACAACGGGTATTGGTAATTATATAAGCAACTTTATTCAAATGAGCTTCGAGTTAAAACCAGAAAACACAGAACAACGAGCCTGGATTAACGATTGGACAATTTTTTATTGGGCATGGTGGATCTCTTGGGCTCCATTTGTTGGAATGTTTATTGCTCGCGTATCAAAAGGACGTACCATCAAACAATTTATTACGGGTGTATTAATCGCCCCTACACTTGTGACCATGGTCTTCTTTGCTGTTTTTGGTGGTTCAGCATTGAATATAGAGCGAAACGGTATTGCCAAGTTATCTGAATTAGCTACAGAAACGGTGACATTCGGTATGTTGCAGCAGTATCCATTTGGAACCGCACTTTCATTCTTGACGATCATCGTCATTGCGATATTCTTTATTACGTCAGCCGATTCAGCCACGTTTGTACTTGGTATGTTCAGTACCGGTGGTCAGCTAAATCCATCCAACTCAGTGAAAATCATTTGGGGTTTACTACTTTCATCGATGGCTGCCATTGTCATGTATTACGGAGGGATTGGCGGATTTCAGAACATGCTTATTATTGCTGGTTTACCTTTTTCCATTATTCTTATTTTGATGCTCCTGTCTTTTTACAAGACAATCAAGAAAACACGGTAAATGGTAGTATAGACTATATTTTAGATGAGGCGGAATCATAGATGAAGCTATTAAACGTTCGTAAAGGTCAATTCGTTTATTATAAAAATAAATTACACAAAGTATATTCTATAAAAACGTTCCTTCAAAAGTCGGTTCACCTCATTCGGTTGGAAGATTATGAACAAGAATTGGCTACAGCGAAAAACATTGATTATTATAAACCAAGACATTTGGATAGTTTTGTTTTCCTTAAAAAACGTTATACACTTGATAAAAACGTCAAAGCTAAAGTTGGCGATTACATTTTAGTTATCAATCCAAAGCCTGATTTGCTCGATTTCCATCATCTTCATGCAATAGAACTCGTTTCATCGATTGAGAAAAATGGCATAGTTAGTAGTAAATCTAATGGCATTAAACATCATGAATATTGGGTGATGGTACCTGGGCTTATGGAAGGTGCAACGGATATTGACTTACAAAATCCAGCGGTAGATGTAGTGGATGAACACGTATTAAATGAGACAGAAGCCGAATTGCTGGAAACGCATATACCGAAAGTCGGGGATGTGTATCAAAAAAATGATAGTGTGCCTTTTAAAGCGATGATCATCGCAATTAAAGGGGAAAACGTCTTTTTAGGTGGCAATGTAGAAGTGGAAATGAGTGAGTTAATAGATAATGAAGAATGGAGTTATGTACCAAGTATATTGAACTAGTAATTTGAGATGACAATGGAATAGTTGCCTATTTCTAATGCACAACGTTACTAAACGTTGTGCATTAATTTGTATTAATGGATCTAGATACTGAATGAATCCAGTCGGAAATATCCTGAATCACTTGTTGATCAATATGCTGTGCAACGTTATACTCTTTCTTTGCTTTTCGTATTTCACCATAAACAGATGGCATGAACGCATGATTCAAATTGGGATAAAGTTTATACTTAACCTTTGGATGATCTCCCAAAATTTCCTGATAACCGTTAAAATCATTATCCACTGAAACATGGAAGTCTTTCTCTCCTTGTAGAATGAACAAAGGCTTATTTAATGCAAGTAAATATTTAGCAGATGGATGTTCACCCATTTCTTTCAAATAGTATGCTCTAACATGTTTCCCCAAAACTTTAGTTGTTTTTGCTTCTTCATCGCTTAGATTATAGATGTTCTCAAATTTTGTCGATAACGCTGCTATTTGTTTACTCGCAATTACTTTCAAAAATTTATTAAGTGAATGTAATACTTGATTATTTTGATCTATTAAGATTTCTTCCAATTTGCGTGGGGACCCAGCCATTATTACAATCCCAGCAAACTTACCACCTTCTGCATCAATTCTTGGGGCCAACATTCCACCTAAACTATGACCAATAATGAATATTTGGTTTGCATCAATACGTGAATCTTCTCGTAAAAAATTAGCGGCGAGAATTGCATCTTCGATCGTTTCTTCTTTTACAGATAGGGCACTATCTTTTTTCATTTCTTTGCCGTAGATGAATGTTCTCTTATCAAATCGTAGGACGGCAATTCCCTGTTTCGACAAACCATCAGCAAGATCCTTAAAAGGATAAATGTTTCCGATTTTTTCATCCATATTGCTTGGACCAGAGCCATGCACCAATACAACTCCAGGTATCAATTTATTCGATTCATCAGGAATGGCTAAAATTCCGTTTAGTGGATACTTTGTTTTGGCACCGATCACAATCATTTCATCCGTCATTCTGTTCCCTCCTTAAATGGTCAATCAATATACGAATTATAATAGTTTCGTATAGTATGCACCGCTGACATAACGTTATTCTTAACTTGGATAGGCTTCTTTCAGATAAATGACAGTTTGCTTAATTAATTCCACCAATACTTCTATATCAATATCGTCTACTTTATTTATATACACACATGATTTTCCGGTTGTATGTTTCCCGAAACGTTCCAATAACGCACTTCTATGTTTTTCCCCCGGAGTAACATATAAGCTGATTTTAGCCTTTCGTGGTGAAAAGCCAACAATCAGTGCATCCCCTTCGTGTCCAGATTTATATTTGTAATGATATTTGCCAAATCCTATAATACTTGGTCCCCACATTTTAGCTTCATAACCTGTTGCATCTGTAAATATATCTAATAACCTAAATGCATCTTCGCGTTTTTTAGGTTGTTCTACGTTTTCAATAAATTCTATAACACTGCTGTCAGTTTCTGTAGTTTTTAATTTGTACATCATCTAAACTCCTTTAAATGCTAGATGTTAGTTACTCGTTTAAAGTTGAAGAAATTCTTTCCCTAACACCGTAACATTATGTATTATTCAATGGCCATCAGAACTTCCAGTGTATAGGCTTCCGCCCCCAATGCATGAATATAACGTTCCAATCCAAAGCTTTCTCTAATCCGTATCCCAGGTTTATTTATCAGTTCTGAAAATACATAAGGTATGCTCTCTATTCCGTCCAATACGTCTGCTACAATAAATTTGCCGTTTGGAATCACTATTTCTTGCAAGTCGGGTATCCCTATACAGTGCTCTTTTTTGATACCTGCTAAATAATGAATGAAACCATCCTCTATTGCTATGGTAATGCCAAAGGATTCATCAGCCAGTTTAACATTTGGATATTTCTGCAGTTCTTCGTTTAATCGATCCCACAACTTCGGAATCTCCGAAATAGGTCCTTTCATTTCAAAACCTTTCACTGTGAATGATTCCATATATATTATTCGTGTTTCCATTGACTTCACTTCCTACTCATTACTTAATTATGATCTTCTTCTGAAATTACAGTAAACGTTACAACTACTATTATTTTTTTCAACAAATGTTTATCTTGAATGAACTTATGATCCAGTACTTCTTAAGTTTAAAAACAGCACACTAATTGGTAAAGAGTATCCTTTAGTGAGCTGTTTAATATCTCTTATTTTATACTAATTGTGCCTGTAGACTTAGTTGCAGCTAAATGTAGTTATTGTTCCAACATTTTTTTGAGTTGCTCACCAAAATTCATCCAACTATATTTAGCTCCTTTCAGTGCTCCTTTTGTTGCTTTTGTTTGTTCACTGAAGCCGGTTTGTTCAAAATGTACTCGTGTAGCAACTTCTGATTCTGCTTTTAATGTCCATGTAATTATAGTGGTTTCCCCTGCGCTTGCCCACTTGTAAGAGAGGATATAAGGCTCCTCTACTTCGAGCACCTCACCATCCACGATGCCATCCCACCATTCATTTGGCTCTGAACGAAATTGGAAGGCTTCTCCTATTACTGGCTTAAAATCATTTTTCCAAATCCATTTTTTCAATATATTTGAATCTGTTAATGCCTTCCACACTTGCTCAACTGAACTTGTCATTTGAAAATCTAATGATACGTCTGCCATTTTCTATTCCTCCAATATTCTCTTATAGACGATACGTCTTCCATACTCAAATTCTCGCAAATAACCATCTGAATTTTTAGTTTGAAGTTATCGGTAATTTCGTACAAAAGGTAAGTCTTACGCATCCGCTAACACTATTTTCAACCCATCGGTAAGTCCAGTTGCCAAGAAACACCAAACTGGTCATTTAGCCAACCAAACTTCTTACTGAATCCATAGTCCCCCAACGGCATAAGTTCTTGTCCATTCATCAATAATTTTTCATTGCTTCTTCTGCGTTGCCTTCTTGAAACATTAAGAATGGCGTCACTTTTTTCATTGGTGATCATTCCTTTCTTGTTATGTCAAATAAGTTATTATTGCTATCGAATTTTTTATAACCTAACTAGTATATTACCCAATATACCATTAAGTAATACGAACATTCTTTGTGGAATTCATTTTCAACTTTTGTTGCAAATGAACCACTTTCTCTATATACCTGTACTAGTGATTCATCGCTATTTTTGCCTTTACAACGTATAATGAGGTAACAGAAGAAGATTTATTTATTCTTTAGTTTAAAAAAGAGGTGCAATGACTTGAAACAATTTGAAACAACATTACCTGAGCAGTATGAAGCATTAAAAAAACAGGCCAATTATACGTCTAGCTGGCGAGATCGTTTGGAAGCAGTCAAAACGTTATCGGATTATAAACATGACAAAGTCATAGATTTATTAAAAAACCGCATGCAGCATGACACTGTCCACCAAGTGCAAGTAGCAGCGTATGAAGCACTAGCAGCGTTTGGCGAGGATGTAGAGAAGCCAGCGCCTGCACGTTTTGACATTATCAAAAACACAGACAAGATCTTCTTGCGCGTAAAAAAAAGCTTGCCGAAAGATCATACCGTGGCAGACTTTGCGGATAAATTAAAACGTATGCGTATAGATGTCTTTGATGCATATGAAGGCGACAAAGGTGCAGAATTTATGAACTGGTTAGAGCAACGTTGGGCGAAGCTGTAATATGAAAGAAAGCCATTTTCTCAGCAGAGAAAATGGCTTTCTTTATTTCACATTTACATTAAAATCATCCACTTCAAAATTCCTTCACCCGTAGCAGCCTTCTATTTCTCTTTGTCGCCAAATCTGCCAGTCTAACCGGGATAGGTGTTCGACTTTCATTATTGATTAATTCCATAGTAATAGGTAAGCGTCAAATAGTGAACACATATTAATAGAAGAAGATTCGTGAGATACTCCTCCCATAGAACACATTTTGGGAGGTATTTATTTGAAAAGAAAAGAGAAAGAAGCATACTGGTCTGCGAAGATCGATGA
>NZ_PDYP01000040.1:0-989 GCF_002743115.1 Sporosarcina sp. P17b
CAGTCAGATGTACGAAGAGCTGTTAGAAAAAGAGATCATCCCTGAAATCGAACGGGAAAGTCTGGATGAATTATCTACCGCGGAACTGTCTAAAGTAGTAGAGAAGCTAGATGAAACTATCCAAACCTATACAGAAAAGATTAACGCTAGCGAAGATGTCGAGGAACGTAAACAAATTCGCTCGCTACGAAAAGAACCTAAACAATACCGTAAACAATTTCAAGACTTCTTGGATCGAAAGCAGAAGTATCAGCACGATATGAAGATCTTTGGCCATCGTAACAGCTACTCGAAGACGGACCGCGATGCGACCTTTATGCGGATGAAAGATGATTATATGAAAAACGGGCAACTAAAACCGGGATATAATGTGCAAATTGCGACCGAAGGGCAATATACCCTCGCTTTTGACGTGTATCCAAATCCGACCGATACGCGTACACTCATTCCATTCTTAGATACTATTGAACAAGACTTTTTTGAGCTGCCACAGTATATTGTCGCGGATGCCGGTTATGGAAGTGAACAGAATTACGGAGATGTCATTGAAAATCGAAAGCGCGTTCCGCTTATTACCTATAACCACTACCGGAAAGAAAAGAAAAAGAAGTACAAAACCGATCCTTTCAATACAGCGAATTGGGCATATGATGAAACTACGGATACCTTTACTTGCCCAAATGACAGAAAACTCGTGTTCCGCTACCTTTCCAATCGGACGGATCGTTATCAATTCACACGGACGATGAAAGTATACGAATGTGAGGATTGTTCAAGCTGCCCATTGCGCTCTTTCTGTACCAAAGCAAAAGAAGAGAACAATAGGAAGTTGTATGTGAATGAAAAGTGGGAACAGCAAAAAGAATATATTCGTGAAAAGCTTTCAGATAAGAAAACAGGTGAAATTTACGGCAAGCGCAAGATTGACGTAGAGCCAGTTTTTGGATTCTTGAAGGCTAATTTAGGGTTCACTCGTTTCTCCGTAAGGG
>NZ_PDYP01000041.1:0-907 GCF_002743115.1 Sporosarcina sp. P17b
GATCTCCTGCGTGACAGGCAGGCATGTTAACCGCTACACCACGGGACCATTGGTTGCGGGGACAGGATTTGAACCTGTGACCTTTGGGTTATGAGCCCAACGAGCTACCACTGCTCCACCCCGCGATAATACTATAAAGAAAATGGTGGAGGATGACGGGCTCGAACCGCCGACCCCCTGCTTGTAAGGCAGGTGCTCTCCCAGCTGAGCTAATCCTCCTGGGTTAAATTACTTTCAGCTTCGCATAACTGCGTCAGCTGTATTTAGAACTTTTAAAATGGTGACCCCTACGGGATTCGAACCCGTGATACCGCCGTGAAAGGGCGGTGTCTTAACCGCTTGACCAAGGGGCCATAAATTGAGAATGCATATCTGGCGGAGAGCAAGGGATTCGAACCCTTGAGGCAGCGCAAACCGCCTACACGATTTCCAATCGTGCTCCTTCGGCCACTCGGACAGCTCTCCATAATGGCTCCGCAGGTAAGACTCGAACTTACGACCGATCGGTTAACAGCCGATTGCTCTACCACTGAGCTACTGCGGAATAATATAATGTGGTTATAATAAAATTGTGAAACTTATCTAACAGACCAGCGACGTCCTACTCTCACAGGGGGAAACCCCCAACTACCATCGGCGCTAAAGAGCTTAACTTCCGTGTTCGGTATGGGAACGGGTGTGACCTCTTTGCCATCGTCACTGAACTGTTTTTCAAAGCCATGATTATTATATCAAACTGAGTGAGAAAGTCAAATGCTTTTTAAAAGTATTTTTTGTTCACTCAAAACTGAATAAAAGACATTGTCGTAGTTCAAGTAACTACTTTTTAAAATAGGTTAAGTCCTCGATCGATTAGTATCTGTCAGCTACATACGTCGCCGTACTTACACCCCAGACCTATCCACCT
>NZ_PDYP01000042.1:0-888 GCF_002743115.1 Sporosarcina sp. P17b
AGGCGGAAAGTATGCCACACCGAACAGCAGATGGAAACTACAAATACGGATTTAAACCAAACGCAAATGAAGATGGTTTAATTTTTGTTTATGAGGAGGTTTAATAATGCCGGAAATTAATTTACCTACATCCGACAAACAAAATCAGATACTCGATAGGGTTAACTTGCTATCTTTAAACAATTCAATTCTTCTGGTTTCTTCCAGTGAGAGTAGTATTAGTACGACTACCCCGCCTGAAAGGCTAAGACTAACGGGTGCTGGATTGGTTAAGGGTATCAAAATAGATTTACTACAAAACAATACATTCAGAATCGAAATTATAGTAGACGGTGTAACAATCAAGGAATACACACCCGCTGTTATGACAGCGGCATTTCAAAATTACGAACTAGTTACAGATATTTACTTTGAAGAGTCTTTCGTATTAAACATGAAAGTCGATAATACTTCTGCTAATGTGCGTTCCGAGGTTGTGTATTATTTATTCTAAGGAGGTTTTTTTGTGGAACTGATTAATACTAAGCGTGAAAACGGTAAAGTTATCAAAGAATACAGTCGGGACGGTAAAACAATTTCAGCGACAGTAGTGGAGTGGGAAGACATTCCTCTATCAAATGAAACAGAACCAACAATATATGAAAAAATCTTAATAGAAAACCAGTATCAAACAGCTTTAATTGAAATGCAAACGATGGGAGGGATGTAAGATGCAACCGGTAGACCTGTGGAGAAAAATGATTAACGCGAAAGTGTACAGCAAAGAAGTCGCTACCAAGCGAGTGAATGTAGTATACGCGGTTGGTCAACTATCTGATGAAGAATACACGGAATTGATAGATTTGATTGAAGAAAAATATCCAGTTTCTTAATACGCTTTCGGATCAT
>NZ_PDYP01000043.1:0-778 GCF_002743115.1 Sporosarcina sp. P17b
TGAGCTACAGGCGCATACTATGAAATTAATTGGTGCCGAGAACCGGAATCGAACCGGTACGGTAGTCACCTACCGCAGGATTTTAAGTCCTGTGCGTCTGCCAGTTCCGCCACCCCGGCAAGAGTGGAAAATAAAAGCGGAAGACGGGATTCGAACCCGCGACCCCGACCTTGGCAAGGTCGTATTCTACCACTGAACTACTTCCGCATAAAAGATGCGGGTGAAGGGAGTCGAACCCCCACGCCCGAAGGCACTAGATCCTAAGTCTAGCGTGTCTGCCAGTTCCACCACACCCGCAATATAACAATTGTAAAGAAATGGTGAGCCGTACAGGATTCGAACCTGTGACCCTCTGATTAAAAGTCAGATGCTCTACCAACTGAGCTAACGGCTCGTACTAAGTGGTGCCGGCGAAAGGACTTGAACCCTCAACCTACTGATTACAAGTCAGTTGCTCTACCAGTTGAGCTACACCGGCAAGTGTAGAATATATGGTGGAGGATGACGGGCTCGAACCGCCGACCCCCTGCTTGTAAGGCAGGTGCTCTCCCAGCTGAGCTAATCCTCCTGGGTATAATTAAAATTAATTTGTTCTTGTTCTTTTGAATCACTAGATTATGTATAACACATTTAGTGTTGATCTTAAGAAAAGAATTGCCTGGCGACGTCTTACTCTCACAGGGGGAAACCCCCAACTACCATCAGCGCTGAAGAGCTTAACTTCCGTGTTCGGTATGGGAACGGGTGTGACCTCTTCGCCATCGTCACCAGACTATGT
>NZ_PDYP01000044.1:0-633 GCF_002743115.1 Sporosarcina sp. P17b
GAGAAATTCGATTAGCTCGAGTTTCATTTGCTGGCATCAATTAAGATACTCATTTTGTTTGTGTCACTGGCAAGCCAGGCACAAACTGTATTTCGTTAACGTTTTGCTGTTCAGTTTTCAAGGTTCATAAGGTTCATAAAAATAATATTTGGTGGAGCCTAACGGGATCGAACCGTTGACCTCCTGCGTGCAAGGCAGGCGCTCTCCCAGCTGAGCTAAGGCCCCAAATAAGTGGTCGGGAAGACAGGATTCGAACCTGCGACCCCTTGGTCCCAAACCAAGTGCTCTACCAAGCTGAGCTACTTCCCGACTATAAAGGATATAATAATATGGCGCGCCTGGCAGGAGTCGAACCCACAACCTTCTGATCCGTAGTCAGACGCTCTATCCAATTGAGCTACAGGCGCATACTATGAAATTAATTGGTGCCGAGAACCGGAATCGAACCGGTACGGTAGTCACCTACCGCAGGATTTTAAGTCCTGTGCGTCTGCCAGTTCCGCCACCCCGGCAAGGATGAAAAGCGGAAGACGGGATTCGAACCCGCGACCCCGACCTTGGCAAGGTCGTATTCTACCACTGAACTACTTCCGCATAAAAGATGCGGGTGAAGGGAGTCGAACCCCCACGCCC
>NZ_PDYP01000045.1:0-621 GCF_002743115.1 Sporosarcina sp. P17b
AAAAAATGGCGGTCCCGACCGGGATCGAACCGGCGATCTCCTGCGTGACAGGCAGGCATGTTAACCGCTACACCACGGGACCATTGGTTGCGGGGACAGGATTTGAACCTGTGACCTTTGGGTTATGAGCCCAACGAGCTACCACTGCTCCACCCCGCGATAATACAAATGTTACTGTGTTGCTTACTTGACGCCTTTATTATCTTAACATAACAACTTAATAAAGTAAAGCTAAAGTTGAAGTTGAAGAAAATATGGCGGAGGAAGAGGGATTCGAACCCCCGCGGGCTTTAACACCCCTGTCGGTTTTCAAGACCGATCCCTTCAGCCGGGCTTGGGTATTCCTCCGTGTATTCAATAAACTGGTGGACCTTGCAGGACTCGAACCTGCGACCGGACGGTTATGAGCCGTCTGCTCTAACCAACTGAGCTAAAGGTCCTTAGATAGCGGCGGAGGGATTTGAACCCCCGACCCTACGGGTATGAACCGTATGCTCTAGCCAACTGAGCTACGCCGCTGCAATTAGTCAGTCTAAAATTTATTGGTGGAGCCTAACGGGATCGAACCGTTGACCTCCTGCGTGCAAGGCAGGCGCTCTCCCAGCTGAGCTAAGGCCCCAA
>NZ_PDYP01000046.1:0-581 GCF_002743115.1 Sporosarcina sp. P17b
GGTATCCTTATGTTTAAAGATTATAACATGAATCAACTGATTTTACCTTTAGATTTAGAAATCAGCTTACAAGAACATGATATTGCTTACGCTGTGCATGATCTAATTGAAAGCATACCTAATGAAGCTTTTGACGGTTTTTTGCGTGAGACAGGTTGCCCATCTTATCATCCACGTATGATGTTAAAGATCATTTTGTGTGCCTACACACAGTCTGTTTTTTCAGGCAGAAAAATAGAAGGTCTTTTAAAAGATAGCCTTCGCATGATGTGGCTAGCTCAAGGCTATAATCCAAGCTATCGCACCATTAATCGTTTTCGTGTTCATCCTGAAGTGAAAGAATTATTACGCCAGTGCTTTGTACAATTTCGTTGTCAGCTGGTACAAAAACAGCTAATTGATGAAGAAGCCATTTTTATTGATGGAACAAAGATTGAGGCGAATGCGAACAAATTTACATTTGTCTGGCGCAAGTCAGTGGAACGGTATAGTTCAGGTCTTGTAGAAAGGTCCAGTCAGATGTACGAAGAGCTGTTAGAAAAAGAGATCATCCCTGAAATCGAACGGGAAAGTCTGGATGA
>NZ_PDYP01000047.1:0-558 GCF_002743115.1 Sporosarcina sp. P17b
GGTAGCCGTATCGGAAGGTGCGGCTGGATCACCTCCTTTCTAAGGATTATGTTTTCTTGCCTGAAATATGGAAGAAACATTCGGAAGATAGATCTTCGATCTATCACGTTAACGTTTTGCGTTCAGTTTTGAAGGTTCATGTAATCTTCATACATAGAAAGAGGGGCCTATAGCTCAGCTGGTTAGAGCGCACGCCTGATAAGCGTGAGGTCGGTGGTTCGAGTCCACTTAGGCCCACCATAACATCTCTCTTTTTACTATCCCGGGGCCTTAGCTCAGCTGGGAGAGCGCCTGCCTTGCACGCAGGAGGTCAACGGTTCGATCCCGTTAGGCTCCACCAATAATTTGTTCATTGAAAACTGGATAAAACGACATTGAAAGTAATCAAGTAATCAACCGAGTCACATTTATGTGATTCAAGCAATCTTTTTAACCTTCTGATTCCTATCGCTAGGATGAAGTTGGACCTTTTATAGGTTAAGTTAGAAAGGGCGCACGGCGGATGCCTTGGCACTAGGAGCCGATGAAGGACGGCACTAACACCGATATGCTTCGGGG
>NZ_PDYP01000048.1:0-507 GCF_002743115.1 Sporosarcina sp. P17b
GGGCCATATTGAGTAGGACTTGTTGAATTAAATGGCAGGCTAGTTTCGATGTACACTTTACTTTAAAGGAGATATAAATGAAGACAAACGATAGGGCTATATGGGAAATAATAAAGGATATTTTTACTTATATTAATTATATCTTCCTTTCAAAAGAAAGAAGACTTTCATCCAATATAAGTTTGGTGAAAGAAAAATATTGGTTTAGGAAGTTATCGGAAAGGAATCCGAATATTTACTTAGTGATAGAGGAAGATAAAGAACTTAAGGATTATCTATCATCTAGAAAAAAGGTAAGAAAGCTGCTTAGAGATAAAAATGAACGACAGAACTTTAAAAAATGGTTAGAAACTAAAACAATTATTTAAAATGTAACCTTATCTATATGAAAAGTCATAGCCAATTACCCAATGTAATCTTGTAAAGATTAGAAATCAAGTTTATGAAATGTTGTACTTATAGTATCGGACGAGTTTGCGTGATAAGGACAGTGCATCAAACGGGCCA
>NZ_PDYP01000049.1:0-408 GCF_002743115.1 Sporosarcina sp. P17b
GGACTGTTAAAAGATAGCCTTCGCATGATGTGGTTAGCTCAAGGTTATAAACCAAGCTATCGCACCATCAATCGATTTCGCGTTCATCCTGAAGTAAAAGAAGTACTACGCCAGTGCTTCGTGCAATTTCGTTGCCAGCTGGTACAAAAACAGCTAATTGATGAAGAAGCCATTTTTATTGATGGAACTAAGATTGAGGCGAATGCCAACAAATTTACATTTGTCTGGCGCAAGTCCGTAGAACGGTATAGTTCAGGTCTGGTAGAAAGATCTGGTCAGATGTACGAAGAGCTGTTAGAAAAAGAGATCATCCCTGAAATCGAACGGGAAAGTCTGGATGAATTATCTACCGCGGAACTGTCTAAAGTAGTAGAGAAGCTAGATGAAACTATCCAAACCTATACAGAA